>SYFT01000018.1 GCA_005799825.1 Acidobacteriota bacterium
GAGGCCGGTGTTGAGGTCGGCGGCACTCACGTCTGGGGCTTCCGGTCCAGCCGCCTCCAAGCGCAGTCTTCAGGATCGGGTAATGCCGAACGAGAATGTACGCTGAGGTGACTCCACATTGTGGCTGGGTTCTGACTGCGGTCCGAGTGTTGGACGGGTGTTGGACGGAAGAACTCAGCCGTATGCGGCTAAGCTACAAATCGTCGAATTGTCTAGGGAATTTGGAGCCGGCGATCAGGCTCGAACTGATGACCTGCTGATTACGAATCAGCTGCTCTACCAACTGAGCTACGCCGGCACAGGCAAGGCCTTAAAGTGTAGCACGCCCCGTCCGACAGTTCCCCAGTTCCTAACTTTCCCAGTTACCTAGTCCAAGCCGGTAACCGTGTTGATGGTGTCCACGGCCGCCGACCCGGACGTCTTGCACGTTCCGCTTACGACAGGACCCGACTCACCACACGTCGGCTCTGGGCACGCCCCTCGCACGTCTTGTTCGGCGCAATGAGCTTGTTGTCACCGAAGCTGATGATGTTGATCTTGTGCAGCGGAATCTGGTGCGACTCATAGAGATGCCGCTTCACCGCGTCAGCGCGCTCGAGGCCGAGCTTCTCGTTGATGATCGGTGATTCGTCGGATCGGAAGTCGGTGATGGGTTGACGCGTGTCGTCCGAGAATACTTGGAAGTCTCCATGCGTGAGGCCCACTACGGGCCGGCCGCGTTCGTCGCGTACGGTCACCGAAGTTAATACGAGGCTCGCGGTAGCTGAAAACGTCGGAGCCTATTGGGGCGTCTGCTGTGCCCAGAGGACGGACGGGTTGCTGGCCGCCATTGTGATGGCGGTTAGCATCGTTGCTCCGATGCAGAGACGTCGCATGCCCTCCTTCATATCATTGGTCTATTGCCTCATTGGTAGTAGTGTATCGTCCGCAACATCCATCGGAGGACCCATGCCCACCCTGCGCCTGTTCACCCGCATCGCGCTGATTCTGATTCTAGCTATCGTGCCGTATTCGTTGATCGCGCAAAGTGCGCCGCTGGCCCAGCCGCCGGCTCAGGCTCAGGCCCCGGCTGCGCCGGCGCCGCGGGCTCCGCTCAGTTGGACCGATCAGATCCTGCAGCAGGAAACCTATGCGACGCCGCCGCCCGAACTGGCGTCGGCGGTGCTGGCGCCGCGCCACCTGAACACCACGCTTGGGAGCCTGAGTCCCGACAAGAAGTGGTTCCTCAGCGAAGTGGGCGACGGCCCGGTGGTGATGGCCACGTTCGCCCGGCCGTATGACGAGCTTGGCGGCGTGTTTATCGACGGCCGGGCCAACCGGACACACGCGCTCACCACCAGGAACAACGCGGCGATCCAGATCGTGTCCGCCGCTGATGGGTCGAAGCGGCCGTTGCCTCTGCCGGCCGGCGCCCGAGTGTCTGGCGCCTCGTGGTCGCCCGATGGCAGCGCTATTGCGTATTACGTGCATGGCGCGGACGCCACGCACATCTGGATTGCGGATGTGGCGACGCTGAAGTCGCGCCAGTTGACGAAGACGCCGGTGCTGGCCACGATGGTGACGAGTTTCGATTTCACCAACGGAGGCAAGCAGATTGCCACGGTGCTGGTGCCTGAGGCGCGCACGCCGCGCCCGGTGCGTCCCGTGGCGCCGCAGGGACCGGAAGTGAGTTTGTCAGAAGACGCGGATCGAAACCGCCTCCGCACCTATGCCAGCCTCATGAAGTCTGGCCATGAGTTCGAGTTGCTCGAGTGGCACGCCACCGGCCAGTACGCGCTGCTTGACGTGGCGACAGGAGCGGTCAGAAAGATCGGCGCGCCGGCGATGATTCGCGCCATCGACCCTTCCCCCGATGGTCAGCACGCCCGCATGACTCTCATGACCAAACCCTTCTCTTACATCGTCCCCGCCAGCTCCTTCGGACAGGTGGAGCAGGTGTGGGATGCCGCGGGCACGTCGCTCGTGCAGTTGTCGGCGCGGCCGATCAACCTCGGTGTGCAAGCCGCGAACCCGGACCCGGCTGCGGCTCCTGCGGCAGGCGGTGGACGCGGCGGTGGCGCGAATCAGACCGGTCGCCGTGAAATTTCGTGGCGGCCGGATGGCCAGGGCTTCACGTATTTGGAACAGGAAGCGCCGCTGGCGCCGGCAGGACGCGGGACGGACGCGGCCGGTGCGGTCGGCGCAGGTGATGCCGCAGCGCCGCCAGCCGTAGCCACCAGAGGCGGCGGAGGAGGGCGGCAAGGCGGTCAGGCCGCAGCGCCGCAGCGTCCTGACCGCGTCTATCAGTGGAGGGCCCCCTTCACGGATGCCACCAAGACGGTGATCTACGAGAGCACGACGCGCATGACCGGGCATCGCTTCTCAAGCGACATGCAGATGTTGTTCTTCCGGGAGGCGGCGAATCAGCAGACGGCCGACTACGCCGTCGATCTATCGGCGCCCACCGAACGGCATCGGTTGGTGCAGTACCGCACGGACGACTTCTTCGCGAACCCCGGCACGTTGATGGGCGGTGGTGGCGGAGGCGGGCGCGGCGGTGGCGCCGGCGGTGGGGCGGTGCTCCTGTCGAAGGACCGCGCCAACGTCTACTACTCGGGCACGGTCTACGACAAGGCGCCGTCCGAGACGGGACCCAAGACATTTATCGACCAGGTGGCGATCAAGACCGGCGCGAAGCAGCGCATCTTCGAGAGCCATAATAATAACGTGTGGGAACGCGTGACGAGTGTGCTCGACATGGATGCGAAGCGGTTTGTGCTGGCGGTGGAAGGCCCGAAACAGCAGCCGCAGCAGGTCCTGATGGAGAACGGCGCACGCAAGCAGCTCACCAACAACGAAGACATGCACCCCGATCTGACCAACGCACCGCGTGAGCGGTTTGTGGTGGAGCGCGCGGACGGGTTCAAGTTCCGCGTGGTGGTCAACCTGCCGCCAGGCTACGTGAAGGGCACGAAGCTGCCGGCGTTGTTCTGGTTCTATCCGGCGGAGTTCACCACACAGGAGGCGTACGACCAGCCCGATCGCACGTTCAACAAGAACGCGTTCCAGAACTTCGGCGTGCGGTCGATGGAGTACTTCGTGCGGCTGGGCTATGCCGTGGTTGAGCCCGATGCGCCGATCGTGGGACCGGCGGGCCAGATGAACAACAACTACGTGCATGACCTGCGCAACAACCTGGCGGCGACGATCGATGAATTGGACCGGCGTGGTCTGGCGGATCGTCATCGCCTGGCCATCGGCGGGCACAGCTACGGCGCGTTCTCCACAGTGAACGCCATGGTGCATACGCCGTTCTTCAAGGCCGGCATCGCCGGGGACGGCGCGTACAACCGCACGCTGACGCCGCTGGGCTTCCAGACCGAACAGCGCGACCTATGGACGGCGCCCAATGTGTACCTGGGCATGTCGCCGTTCCTGAACGCCAACAACCTGACTGGCGCGTTGCTGATGTATCACGGCATCCACGACCAGAACGTGGGCACGGATCCCGACAACTCCATTCGCTTGTTCCATGCGCTGAATGGCCTAGGCAAGACCACTGCGCTCTACATGTATCCGCTTGAGGATCACGGCCCTGCCACGAAAGAAACGTTGCTGGACCTGTGGGCGCGCTGGGGCGCGTGGCTCGACAAGTACGTTAAGAACCCGCAGAAGCCGGATAACAACACGCCCGCTCCTGCCGGCGGCGGAGGACTGTGAACTGTGACTGAGACCCCATCGTTGCAGGTGGTCGCGCGCATCGTCGCGCGGCCAGAGACCGTAGAGGCCGTCAAACGCATCCTGGTGAGCATGATCGAGCCGACCAGGAACGAGCCCGGCTGCCTGGTCTACGAACTCTTGCAGTGCCGGGAAGACCCGACCGACTTCACATTTGTGGAGGAGTGGACGGACGCTGCGGCGCTCGCTCAACACGCCGCCTCACCCCACATCGCCGGCGTGCAAGGGGAGCTGCGTGCGCTTGTCGCTGTGGCGACATCGGTGCGGACTTATCGGTTAATCGAAGGGTAGGAAGAGAGGGGGACGGGTCTGTTTTCCACAGAAATAGGTAAAAAGGGGACAGGTCTCGATGAGAACTCAGTCGAGACCTGTCCCCTTTTTACCTATTTTTGTGGAAAACAGACCCGCCCCCTCGGCACTGAACAGCACCCAGAGGCCGTAGCCGCCCAGCAGGGTGCCGAAGGGGAATTCGATCAGGTGGAGAGCTGAGAGCACGATGCCGACAATGCGCGCCCAGGGCTTGAACTTGAGCAGCCCAATGCCGGTGACGATGCCGGGAATGCCGATGCAGAGCCAGAACACGAAGGCGACCATGCCGGTAAAGCCCAGGATCGATGCCCCCAGGGCAGCATCCTCCCCGCCTTGGGAGCCCACGATCCCGGCGATGATGCTGAGAATGGCCGTGAATCCGAACGCCAGCAGGACGTAAAACGCCCCAAAAACGATGAAGAGCGTGCCGAGCACTTTTACATGAGTCGCCACCGCCACGCCCCTCCTGGACTCTACTCGTCGTCCTTGGCCGTGGCGGCCGGGTCGTCGAAGTCCGACAGCGTAGACGCGCTGTCTTCCGCCTCGTCGTAAAGGCCACCCAGGCGTCCGCTGAATCGCTCCTTGAGCGGGCCCTTGGGGCCTTTTTCCTTGGCGTCCCACCGCTTCTCGGAGCCCGCGCCCTTGCGCTTCGGAGGACCGAAGTTCCGTCCTGCTGGGGAGGGCGGACCCGAGTTCGGCCTGAAGCCGCCGCCACCGCCACCGCCGGTAAAGCCGCCGCCCGCGCCTGGTGGCCGGGGCGTAAAGCCCGCACCCGGCGGGCGAGGTGCAAATCCGCCAGGCGGACGCTCCTCTCGCGGCCGGGCCTCGCTCACCGACAGCGACCGTCCCATGAACGGCTGCTGGTTGTACCGGTTCACCGCCTCCTCGGCCTGCGCGCGGTCGATGTACTCGACAAAGGCGAAGCCTCGCGGGCGACCGGTCTCACGGTCAACGGGAATGACGACCTGTGACGGATCACCTACCGGCGCAAAATGCGCGCGGAGGTCCGCCTCAGTAGCCCCGTAGGGCATGTTGCCGACGAACAAACGAACTGCTGCCACTTTCTCGGTCCTCGTTATCTGGATCTGGGTGACGCAATCGTCCGGTCAGGGGACTCGGGCGTTGCAGGGGGAATCAGTCGCAAAGGCGTCAAGGCAGAAACAACCAGGGGATGGTGTCTGAACGGGGGGAAGATTAACAAAGCTGCTCCCAGATCGCAAATGGGGCCGCAGCGATGGGATAATATAGATGGCTTGGCTCGGCCGTCCTGACGGTAGCCGTGGAACCCATGTCAGACGAGACGTCGACGCCTGCCTCGCGCCCCCCCCGAGCCCTGGTCGTGCGCGGGGCCCGCACCCACAATCTCAAGGGGGTGGACCTGTCGCTGCCGCACCGCCAGCTCGTGGTATTCACGGGCGTCAGTGGATCCGGAAAATCGTCGCTCGCGTTCGACACGATCTACGCCGAAGGCCA
>SYFT01000005.1 GCA_005799825.1 Acidobacteriota bacterium
GCGGCGCCTATGGCGGCTAAACGGAAACCGGCGGCGGCCGCGAGTCAGGCTCCGTCGCGTGGAAGGCTTACATGCGTCGGCAGACGAACACGGTCAACTGGTCCCGCGACTTGCCACTTGCGCAAGGGATCTCGTTTGGGTGAAGGGACGGGTGTCGATCTGTGGAAACTCGAGAATGCTCAGGGCGTGTTCCACAGATCGACACCCGTCCCCCTCGCAATGACCTGCGCCACGCGCTCCAACGCAGCCGCCACCGAGGCCTCAGTGGCGGTCGTCGGTCGCGCGTCGGCCTGCTGCAGGGTCGCAAGGAGCCCACCAAGCGGTCCCGCAGCCGCGTCTAGCGCCTGAAGTCGCTCGGCGGACGCGCCCGAACGGGCCGCCTCAATCTTGCTGAGCGCGTCGTCGATTGCCTTTGACAATTTGAATTGCACCGTCAGATCGGCAATCGGCGTGCGCACGCGAGGGTCGAGGCGCACCTGCACCGGCTGACGAAATGTCTCGCCTCCCACTGTCAACCGCACCTGATACTGGCCCGGTAGCGGCCAGATGCCCTGCGGCGTCTTCGGCGTATTTCGCAGAATGGCCGCGATGGGGTAGCTGAAGCCTGCCACTGCGGGTGGAGCGTAGCGGACATCCCACACGAATCGATGCAGCCCAGGTGTGGCCAGCAGTTTCTGCGCCGGCCGCATCCAGTAGTCGGGCAGGTTCGGCGCATTCACGGGCGCCTCATCGGGATCGGCACTTGAGTAGCGCCGGATCACCGTGCCATCCACATTCGTGATTTCCAGCGTGACCGGTCCCTGCACATTCGGCCCGAGGAAATAACTGATGGTGACGCCATCGGGCGGATTCGGCATCGTGGGCTCGTCGGGCGGCAGCGGTGTATCGGTGTTCTTGTTCCACCTGAAGCGCCACGCGGCGGGGGGCCGGAAGAGATAGGCGTTGGTCTGTAGGATGGCGGGCGTGATCTGGCGCAGCGGCGTGATGTCGTCAAGAATCCAAAATCCACGGCCATGTGTGCCCACCACCAGGTCATCGTCTTTGATGACCAGATCGCGAATGGACGTGGCCGGCATGTTCAGCCGCAACGACTGCCACGAGTCGCCATCGTCAAACGACACCGATACATTGAGTTCACTTGCGGCGAACAGCAGGCCTCGTCGCGCGCGGTCTTCCTTCACGGCGTTGATCGTGGCTCCGTTGGGCAGCCCCTTCGTGATGTTGGTCCAGGTCTTTCCACCATCGCGCGTGCGATAGATCCGGGGCCGCAGGTCGTCGAGCCGCAGCGTATTGATGGCCGCGTAGGCCGTGTTCACATCGAAGTGTGACGCTTCGATGATTGACACTTTTTCCCACGCCTTCAGGTCGGGTGGTGTGACATCAACCCAGGTCTTGCCCCCGGTGCGCGTCACATGAATCAACCCGTCGTCGGTGCCGACCCAGATGGTGTTGATGTCCACATAGGACGGGCCGATGGTGTAGATGACGCCGCGCTGTGTCGGGCGCGCATTCGGCCGATCGCGGTAGGCGCCGACGCTCGCCGGAATGTCCCAGGTGGGCCGGGTCAAGTCACTGCTGATTTGTGTCCAGTCACGGCCGCCGTTGACCGTTTTCCACAATGTGTTCGACGCGAAGTACAGAGTGCGTGGGTCGAGCGGCGAGAAAAGGATCGGCGCGGTGCGGAGTGTTCGATAGCCGGCGTCTCGCGGCGGGCTGACATTCTGCACCTGCCCGGTGCGGCGATCGTAGCGCGAGACTTTTCCTCCGTACACGATGTCGGGGTCGAGCGGATCGGGCGCCACGTAGCCGTATTCCTCCACGGCCACCGGATGCCATTCGCGGAACGTGATCTGGCCGTCGTCGCCGCGGCTCTGCACGCAGGCGGAGCCGCTTTCCTGCTGGCCGCCACACACGCGATAGGGGAACGCGTTGTCGGTATTGACGTGGTAAAACTGCGCGGTCGACTGGTTATACCAGGAACTCCATGTGCCGCCGCCGTTGAAAGTCACGATGGCGCCCTGGTCGGCCGTCATCAACATGATATCGGGCATGGTCGGGTGAATCCACATGCGCTGGTAGTCGTCACCGCCAGGCGCACCGCGCCATGCGGTGAATGTCCGTCCGCCATCCATCGACTTCCACGCGACGATCGTGGGCACGTACACAATGTCGGGGTTGGTTGGGTGCACGCGCACGTCAGCGGCATCAGCCGGCCGCGCCACCACGCGTGAGTCGTTATTCGATCGCGTCCATGTCTCGCCCGCGTCGTCGGACCTGAAGATGCCGCCGTTGCGGCCGGCGTCCACTGCCGCATAGAGGCGGCGCGGGTCACTGGGCGCGACGGTCACGCCGATGCGGCCCAGGCCGTCGGCAAACGACGGCAGCCCCTGCGTGAGCGGCCGCCACGTGGTGCCGCCATCGATGGACTTGAACAGCCCGCTGCCGGGCCCGATCCACACGCCGTTTTCCCAGGGTCCCTGGCGTGTTTCCCACATCACGGCGTAGATCGTGTTCGGGTCTACCGGATCCATGGCGATGTCGATGCCCCCGGTGTTTTCGTCCTTGTAGAGCACGCGTTCAAACGACGTACCGCCGTTGGTCGAACGATAGATGCCCCGCTCGGTGTTGGGGCCGTACGGATGGCCCAGCACGGCCACAAACAGTCGATTCGGATGTTTGGGATCAACCACAATCTGCGGAATCTGCTGACCGTCGCGTAAGCCCAGGTGTGTCCAGGTGCGGCCCGCGTCGGTCGATTTGTACATCCCGTTACCGGTCGACAGGTCCGGCCGGGGCATCCCTTCGCCGCTGCCGACATAGATGATGTTCGGATCAGACTCTGCCACCGCGATGGCGCCGATCGACCCGGTGGGCTGGTCGTCGAAGATCGGATTCCAGGTGCGGCCGGCATCGTTGGTTTTCCACACACCGCCGTTGACTACCCCGACGTAGAACGTGTGCGGCTGCGACGGCACGCCGGCGGCGGCTTTGGTCCGGCTGCCACGCTGTGGGCCGATATTGCGCCAGGTCATGGCCTTGAACACATCCGGCGCGAAGCTGACGGTGGTCTGCGAAGCCGCACGAACAGGCGAGGCACCCGCGAGCCACATCGCCAGTGCGCCCATACCAAGAGTGGTGATGAGGAATCGAATATGCATACCGCGATTGTGGATCAGAAGCGTCCCTGAACGGCTGAGGGCGGGGCGGCAGCCTATAGGGGCAGCAGCCCTTCCGCAAGATCGCGCTGGTCGCCGCGCAGGGGTACTCTGTTTGGAGGTCCGTCGTGGTCGTGATCGTGAGGCAGTGAATGAAGGCAGCAATCGTTCTTGGCGCAGTCGTGGTGGCGGTGGCGGCAGTGACGCCGCAGGGGGTCTGGACTCCGCTGACCAGCGGCGTCAGTGTGACGTTTCGTGGCGTGAGCGCCGTGAGCGCCGACGTGGCGTGGGCGAGTGGGTCGCGGGGGACGGTGATGCGCACGCTTGATGGAGGCGTAACATGGCAGAACGTCTCACCGCAACCTCCGCTTGCGCTGGATTTTCGCGACGTGGACGCGATCGACGCGAAGACGGCCTACATCCTGAGCATCGGCAACGGTGACGCTTCGCGCATCCTCAAAACAACTGACGGCGGCGCCACATGGGTCACGCAGTTCACCAGTCCCGACGCCGAGGCCTTCTTCGACGCGATGGCGTTCTGGGATAAGGACAGCGGCATCGCCTTTAGCGACTCTGCCAACGGCCAGTTCCGGATCATCAGCACCGGTGACGGTGGCCGCACGTGGACGCGCCTTGGCGGGCTGCCACCTGCGCTCGACAACGAGGGCGCGTTTGCGGCCAGCGGCACGAACGTGGCCGTCTGGGGCGACCGTCATGTGTGGATCGGCACCGGGGCGGCAGCGAAGGCGCGTGTGCTCCATTCATCCGATCGCGGCAAGACCTGGACCGTGGCTGATACTCCGATTCCAGGCGGGACGTCGGCGGGTATCTACTCCATCGCGTTTCGCGATGCGCTTCGCGGCATCGTGGTCGGCGGCGACTCTGCGAAAGAGGATCTCGCCCTCGACAACGTTGCAGTGACCGACGACGGCGGGAAGACGTGGCGGCTGGTTCCGGGCGTGGGAGGTTTCCGTTCGGTGGTGACGTACGTACCGGCGGCGACCGATCTTGTGCTGCTGGCCGTGGGACCGTCGGGGTCGGACTGGTCCGCCGATGATGGCCGGACGTGGACCGCCATCCCCACACCAGCACGAGGTCTGCATACCTACAGCCACGCGCGAGGCACGGGTATGGGATTCGCCGCCGGTGGGCGCGGCCAGATCGCCCGCTTCGAGAAACGGTAGGCACGCGCTCCGTGCGTTACTTGATTGTGGCCTTCTCGAGAATGGCCTCGTACACATAGCCGGCGCCGAAGTCCTTCTTGACAGCCAGCGCCCCGGTCGCGGTGACGATGTCACCAACCTTCACGACGACGTCGGTCGTCACCGTCAGGTCGTTCGTACCGTCCGCCGCCTTGCCGGACCCGTCCTGCACGTGAAGCCAGTTGAACCCGAGAATCCCGTTGTTGACCTTGACGACGGTGCCGCGCACGATCACGGTCTTGCCCGACAGCGACTCGCGCTTCGCCCAGGTCTCGGCAATGGTGAGGCCGCCCGCCGGCGCCGGGTTCGGCTCAACGGCGACCGCGGCAGCGGCCTGGGGCGCCGGAGACTCGGCGGTAGCCCCATGGCTGGCCATCGGCATCAACACCGAAGCCGGGGCGGCTCCTGTTGCGGCCTCTGCTGGCGCGACCGTGGCCGGCGCCGAAGCCGCCTGCGTGCCGGCGGTGGTCACATTGCTGGCCCTTGGGGTCGAGCATGCGGCGAGGGCTGAGAGCGCGACCAGCAGGGAGAGAGTCTGAGCGGTTGCAGACGTCATGTGCTCAGGGTATCAAGAACGGGTCGCTGCCCGGCAGTATTGCGGAGTGTTCGCGGAGAGTGCGAGAATGACCGGGCCCTGGAGCCCCGGGCAAGCAATCGGAGAATGCACAAAATGATAAAACGACTCTTGGGATGTGTGGCCGCCGCCGTGTTCGTGGCCGTGTTTTGGAGCACCAGCGCACCCGCGGCCGGCGCCGGTCAGACACAGGCGCCGGGCTTGTCTGCCGATGCCCTCAGCGCGCTCGCGTTCCGCAGTCTCCCCACGAACGTGGTCACCGGCCGCGTTCAGGACATTGAGATCGACCCCAAGAATCCGAACATCTGGTACGTAGCCACCGCATTCGGCGGGGCGTGGAAGACGGTCAACCGCGGAATCACGTTCGAGCCGATCTTCGACAACTACCCGGCGCACAACATGTGCTGCGTGGTGGTGGACCCGAAAGACTCCAATATCGTCTGGCTTGGCACGGGCGAGAACAAGAGCCAGCGGTCGGCACATTTTGGCGACGGTTTGTACAAGTCGACCGACGCCGGTAAGACCTGGGCGCGTTCGGGCCTTGCGGACTCCGAGCACATTGGCAAAATTCTCGTGGACCCGAACAACTCGAACATTGTCTGGGTGGCGGCGCAGGGGCCGCTGTTTGGCGCCGGCGGAGAACGGGGCGTCTACAAGACCACGGATGCCGGAGCGACCTGGACTCGTTCGCTGCATGTGAACGACACGACGGGTTTCACCGACCTCGCCTTTGATCCCCGCAATCCAAACACCGTATTTGCCGCCACCTATCAGCGCATGCGTCACGTGGGCCAGATGATCGGCGGCGGACCTGACGGCGGCATCTTCAAGACGACCGACGGCGGCCGGAACTGGATGAAGCTCACAAGCGGACTGCCTCCCGGCGAAGTGGGCCGCATCGCGCTGGCGACCGATCCCAAAAAATCGGGCCGCGTCTACGCGTTGATTGATGCGAAGGCGCCCGCCGGCGGTGGCCGCGGCGGGCGTGGTGGCGGCGCTTCTGGTACGCCTGGCGCCGACGCGCCGGCACAAGCGGAACCACCGGCCATGCATCCGCCGACCGCCAATGACAGCCGCGGCTTCTACAAGTCGGACGACAACGGCGTGACGTGGGAGCGCATGTCGCGCGAGCGCGGCGGAGGCCCGGCGTACTACTCCGAAATCTTTGTCGATCCGCGTCACGCCGACACCGTGTGGGTGATCAACACCAACATGCAGTGGACGAAGGACGCCGGCAAAACCTTCACCAACGTCGGAATTGAGCGCGGGTCGGGCGCATTCGCCGTCCACGTCGATCATCACGAAGTGGTATTTGACCCGAGCAACCGCGACCACATCGTCATCGGCAACGACGGCGGCATCTACGAAACGTACGACGACGGCCAGTCGTGGCGGTTTTTCTCGAACCTGCCGATCACGCAGTTCTACCGGGTCGGCATCGGCAACGAAAAGCCGTTTTATTCGGTGTGCGGCGGCACGCAAGACAACTTCTCGATGTGCGGCCCCTCCGGCACGTTCCATGTCCTGGGCGTCCGCACGAGCGACTGGTATCACATCAACGGCGGTGACGGTTTCCAGGCGTTCCCGGACCCCGTCGATACGCACTTCATCTACGCCACGTCGCAGACGGGCGGCCTGGTCAGGTACGACAAGCGCACGATGCGCACCACCACCATTCGTCCACCGGCGGGCGGCACGTTGGCAGCCGGCCTGACCGGGGCTGGCGGCGGCGGACGTCCGGGCGGCGCCGGCAACGAACGCGTTAACTGGGACGCGCCTTACGTCATCAGTCCGCACCTAAATACGCGTCTCTACTGGGGCAACAACTTCCTGTACAAGACTGAGGATCGCGGAGCCAGCTGGCAGCGCGTCTCTCCGGATCTCACTAGGAACCTGGATCCGACAGAGATTCCGATCATGGGTAGGTTGTGGCCGACAGACTCCATCGCGTTCCGCGAATCCACGACGGCCCTGAGCACCATCGTCTCGGTGGATGAGTCGCCGATGAAGGCCGGCTTGCTCTACGTGGGGACTGACGACGGCCTGCTACAGGTCAGTGAAGACGACGGCAAGACCTGGAGGAAGGTGGAAGATTTCCCCGGAGTGCCGAAGTGGGCGTATGTGAGCGACGTCTTTGCATCGCCAGTTGACGTCAATACGTTGTTTGTCACGCTGAACAACTGGCAGCGCGGCGACTACAAGGCGTATGTCGTCAAGAGCACCGACCGCGGCCGGACGTTCACCAGCATCTCGAGCAACCTCCCGCCTAAACACAACGCCTGGGCGATTATTCAGGACCACGTGAATCCGAACCTGCTGTTCGTCGGCACGGAGTTCGGCGTGTTCACCTCGGTGAACGGCGGCGCCCAGTGGGTGCAGCTCAAGGGCGGACTGCCGACAACGCAGGTGCGCGACATGCAGGTGCAGAAGCGCGAGAACGATTTAGTACTCGGCACCTTCGGGCGCAGCTTCTTCATCCTCGACGACTACAGTCCGCTGCGCCAGATCACCCCTGAGGCGTTGGCCGAGGAAGCGCGGCTGTATCCCGTAAAGAACCCCTGGCTCGTGACGTTGGGTGGGATTGCGCAGGACGGTTCAGCCGGTCTTGCCACGATGGGCGGCAATGTGGCGAGCCCGAATACCCCTGTGGGCGCGAACTTCGCGTACTCGGTGGGCCAGACGATTCCTGACGGCACCAACCTGGTGCTAACCATCACCGATGCGCGCGGCCAGCAGGTGCGCCGCATGCAGGTGGACAAGTCGCAGGGCCTGCGCCGCGTACTCTGGAACATGCGCGCAGACGCGCCGGCGGGTGGCGGGCCTGGCGGCCGCCTCGGCGGCGCGCCAGGTGCCGGAGCGCCTCCGCAGTTCGCCGGTCGCGGGGGTGGGGCAAGCGGCGCACTCGTCGCCGGCGGCACGTATTACGCGCAACTCGGCAAGCAGGTGGGCGATACGGTCACGCCGGTGGGACCGATGCAGATATTTCGCGTTCTGGAGATCGAATAGGACGAAATGAGCTACTGGGGTAATTGCCTCACTGCCTCATTGGCTCATGACTGGTCGCCAAGCTCCGAATCAGCGTCAGCAACATGTCAATCGCGACAGTATTGTGTCCGCCGAGCGGAATGATGATGTCGGCGTAGCGCTTTGACGGCACCGCAAACTCCAGGTGCATGGGTTTGACCGTGCCCAGATACTGGTCGACCACCGACTCCACGGTGCGCCCGCGCTCGGCGATGTCGCGCTGCAACCGCCGGATGAACCGCGTGTCATCGTCGGTATCCACAAACACTTTCACGTCCATGAGCGCGCGGAGCGCGGGGTCCGTGAAGATGAGAATGCCTTCCACAATGATGGCCGTACGCGGCGTCACTGTGTCGGTGTCGGGCTGTCGGGCGTGCCGGGCGAAGTCGTAGACGGGCACTTCCACGGCCTGGCCGGCGCGCAGGGCCTTGACGTGCTGTACGAGCAGGTCCGTCTCTAGCGAATCCGGATGGTCGTAGTTGAGTGCGGCCCGTTCTTCGAGGCGCAGTGTCGGATGGTCGCGGTAGTAGCGGTCGTGTTCGATGACCGAGACCTGTGTGTTACCCAGCGCCTCCACAATATTGCGGACGACTGTGGTCTTGCCGGAACCCGAACCGCCGGCGACGCCAATCACGAAGGGGAGACGGATGCCCATCAACAGCCGCCTCCGGGCGGTGGAGTCATTGTACGGCGCATCGGCGCACCGTGTTTTGATACTCTTCACGAACGCGCGCGGGTGGGGAGGGCATCATGGATTGTGGGCTGAAGGGCAAAGTCGCGATGGTCGCCGGCGCAAGCCGTGGTCTTGGGTTGGCGGTGGCGCGCGGACTGGCCGCCGAAGGTGTGAGCGTCTCGATGGGGTCGCGCAACACCGACTCGATCACGGCGGCCGCGGCCGCCATCACAAAAGACACCGGCGCACCCACGCTGGCGCATGCCCTCGATGTGCGGTCTGGCGAGTCGATTCACGCCTGGTTCGATACCACCGCGGCGAAATTCGGAGGCGTCGATCTGCTGTTCGTGAACGCCGGCGGACCGCCCGCCGGAACGGTGCTGTCGTTTGACGATGCGGCGTGGCAGGGTGCGTTTGACCTGTTGCTACTCAGCGCCGTTCGCATGGTGCGATTGGCCGTGCCCTCTATGAAGCACCGCGGCGGAGGCGCCATCGTCGTCTCTACCTCGTCGGTGGTGAAGGAACCGATTCCGAATTTGGCCTTGTCGAACGTTGTGCGCTCGTCGGTAGCGGCGCTATCCAAGACACTGGCAAACGAATTGGCTGCGGACGGCATTCGCGTGAATCACTTGTTGCCGGGCCGCATCGACACCGACCGCATTCGCGAACTCGACACCATTCGCGCCACAGCCACCGGCGCCTCGGCCGACGAGGTGAAGGCAATATTTGCGCAAGCCATTCCCCTGGGCCGCTATGGCACGCCGGCAGAGTATGCGAGTGCCGCGGTGTTCCTGTTCTCAGACGCGGCCCGCTACATCACGGGCGCGTCGCTCCAGGTCGACGGCGGCGCGGTCAAGGCGGCATCCTAGTGTCTGCGCTCGCCGCTGTCGCGGTGGGCGGCGCTGTGCATCGCGCAGTATCGCCATGATGTCCCTACGGCACGCTGACGGTCAATGTGGTGGGGAGGCTGGTGGTAGGGTGTGCCGCCGGAGTCTTTGCCGCTCGCGCCGAGACGCGGGACCACCTGCTGCAACTGTTCCTGGTCGTGGGTGTGTGTGGCGGGTTCACCACTTTCTCCGCCTTTTCGGCTGATACCTATCCCCTGGTGCAGCGAGGAGCCCTGGCGTCTGCGGCCCTCAACGTAACGCTGCAGGTGGTGGGGTCGCTGGCCGCGGTTTTCGCGGGTTTCTGGCTCTCCCGACAGCTCTGACGCGTCAATGGGGCAACGCCCCATTGCCATTGGCTCATTGTGGTGCGGAAGAGAGGACTCGAACCTCCACCCTATTGCTAGGACTAGCTCCTGAGGCTAGCGCGTCTGCCAATTCCGCCACTTCCGCACGAAGGGGTCTTACAGGCACGCCCGTCCATATGAGACGGAAGTTGCGAGTATATCCCAACCTAGTTCCTCATATACTTCCAGCAGGAGATCCCCCTGCCTTGAGTGCTCGCCGCGGTGTCGCTGTCGTTCTTTTCCTGATCTTTCTCGCTCTCATGGCCTCGGCCGCGGGCCTGTTGATGCTGGCTCTCCTGTTCGGCGGCGGGCAGGCCGCGCCCGTGGTGGCGTCCAATTCAACATTGTTCCTGCGCGTGCAGGCGCCGTTCCCGGAAATTGACTCCAGTAGCGTGTTCTCGGCGTTCATGCCGACGCCGCCGACGCTGCGGACGGTGCTGGCCGTGATCGAAAAAGCCAAACGCGACGACCGCATCCGGGGCATGGTCGTGATCCCGAGCACCAACGGCGCGTTGTGGGCGCAGGTGCAGGAAGTGCGGGATGCCATGGCGGCGTTCCGGGCCTCAGGCAAATCACTAGTCGTGTTCATGGAATACGGCGGGGCCGCCGACTACTACCTGGCCTCCGCCGCCGAGCGCGTACTGATGATGCCCGCCGGCAGCCTCGATGTGTCTGGCCTGGCCACGTACGAGGTGTTCCTGCGTGGCGCCTTCGACAAACTCGGGGTCTACCCGGACTTGCTCCACATGGGGGAATTCAAGTCGGCCTCGAACACGTTCACCGAACGCGGCTTCACGCCCGCCCATCGCGAAATGACGCGGTCGCTGAATCGTGACGCCTACGACCAGTTGGTCAGCGCGATTGCGACTGGACGCAAGCGGAGTGTCGAAGACATCCGGCGTGCACTCGATCAGGGCCCGTTCCTGCCTGAGGAAGCGAAGGCCGCGGGCCTCATCGACGATCTGGCCTACGACGACCAGATTGATGATGCCTCCCCCGTGCAGGGCACCCGGCGCCTCGAGGGCGACGACTACACACGCGGATTCATTGCGAGTATCGGATCGGGGCCACGCGTCGCCCTGCTGTACGGCGTCGGCACCATTGCCAGCGGCAGGAGCAGTTTCGACGGGCCGACCGGCGCGGTGCTTGGTTCCGATACGTTCGTGGAGTGGATTCGCAAAGTACGGGCCGACAGCTCGATCAAGGCCATTGTGATTCGCATCGACAGCCCGGGAGGTTCGGCCATCGCGTCGGAAGTGATTTGGCGCGAACTCATGCTGGCCCGCCAGGTGAAACCCATCATCGTCTCCATGGGCGATGTGGCCGCGTCGGGTGGTTATTACATGGCGGTGCCCGCCACCGCCATCGTGGCACAGCCGGGCACCATCACCGGGTCGATCGGGGTGGTGACCGGCAAGTACGTGCTCAAAGGGGCGTTCGATAAACTGGGCATTGGCACCGACAGCGTGAGTGACGGAAAAAATGCCCAGATCTATTCGCCCTTCCGGGCGTTCACGCCCGAGGAACGCGCGAAGGTGGAGGGACAGATGCAGGCCACGTACGACTTGTTTGTCTCGCGTGTCGCCGAGGGGCGCCGGTCATCACCGGACAAGATTCACGCGATCGCCCAGGGCCGCGTATGGACGGGGCAGCAGGCCCACGAATTTGGCCTCGTTGATGAGTTGGGCGGGCTCGATCGCGCCATCGCGTTGGCCAAGGAGCACGCCAAGCTCGACGCCGGCAAGCCTGTGACGTTGGTGATCTATCCGCAGAAGCGCTCCTTTGCGGATCTGGTGGCGAATCCCCTTGGGCTGAGCCTGGGCGCTTCGTTGGAACTCGCGACCCGCCGCCCGGAGGCCCGCCTCGTGGACGCCGTCGCCGACCGCCTGCGCTTGTTCCGCCGGGGCGAAACGCTTGCGTTGATGCCGAACCTGTTTTTCACTCAGGGATGGTGAGTCCTAACTTCCGAAGATGGTCCGAAGCGCTGCCTCGTTGAAGATGATCTTCATCTTCAACTTGGCCTTGGTCATGTAGGCCGCGAAGAAATCCTGCTGGCGCTGCTGCAGTACCTGGTCGGATGTCTGCGGCGTGCCCGTGGCGAGGGCTTCCGGCGTGACGTCCGTCCGGTCGGTGACGCGCGCGACGACCACCGCCGAGTCGGTCTGGATGGTCCCCGACGTGGCACCCTTGGCCAGGGCAAACACCGCCTGGTCCACCGCCGTGTTCACTCCCACCTCGGGGTAGGGTGTACCGCGCGTGATGAGCTCGGTGGTCTTGACGTCCACGCCGGCGGCCTTGGCTGCCGCCGCGAATGACCCGCGCGCCGACGCCTGCGCCATGCCCGCCGCCTTGGTGGCCGCGAGCGCCACGGCGCTGACCCGAATGACGTCCTCGCGCACCTTGGTCTTCACTTCGTCGAGCGTCGGGATGGCCGGGGGCTTGATCTCGGTCAGGGTGACAAACGCGATGCCTTGACTTGTCCGCAACTGTGCGCTGACCTTGTTCAGTTCCATCGTGAACGCCGCCGAGGCCACTGCCGGCGCATACCCAAGTCCGGCCAGCGGTTCCTCGCGCGAGAACAGCCCGGAGTCGGAAACCGTCAGGTTCCGCGACGCGGCGACCCGGTCGAGGTCTGTCGGGTCGTCAATCTCTTTCGCGGCCGCGTCGGCGATCGTCTGCGCTTCGGTCTGGGCCTTTTCGAACTTCACCTGATCTTCGAGTTGGGCCCGCACGTCGGCCAGCGGCTGTGCGCCCGCCGCACGGCGCTCGGTGGTCTTGATGATGTGGAAGCCGAAGTCCGACTTCACCACGTCGCTGATCTGTCCCGGCTGCATCGCAAAGGCCGCGTCCGAGAACGGCTTCACCATGGCTTCGCGCGCGAAGAAGTTCAGGTCGCCACCCATGGGAGCTGAACCGTCCTCCGAGTACTGCTTGGCCAATGCCGCAAAATCTCCACCGGCCTTGACCCTCACGAGCATGGCATTAGCGGCGGATTTCTGTTTCGCCTCGTCCTTACCTTCACCGGTCTTGAACAGGATGTGGCTCGCGCGCACCTGTTCGGGCGTGGTGAACTGCGCCAGATTGTCGCGATACCGGGTCTCCACTTCGGCGGGTGTCACTACGCGGGTGGCCCGCAGAGCCTCGGCGTCGATCAGGAGATAACGGACGCGACGTTTTTCAGGCGCCCGGTACGTCTCCTGGTTGCCGGCAAAATGTGCCGCGATCTGGGCGTCGGTCGGCGTGAGGCCTGAGCTGAACTGGCCGGCCGTGAACACCGCCATCTCCAGTTTTACCTTCTCGTTCTGCCGCCGATACTCGCTTTCAGCCTCGGCACCAGTGACATGCACCCAGGACGTGACCGCCGCCTGCAATTTCTCCGATAGCAGTCCCTTGCGCATCTGCGCTTCGAAATCCGCCGCGCGAACGGGCGGCCGCTGGAACGCCAGCACCTGGCGATACCGCACGTCACCGATGAACACGCCGTTCTCCTGGAACCCCGGCATGCGCACGATGCGCTCTCTCAGTTCGGCGTCAGTGACCGTCATCCCCAGTCGCTCCGCGGTGACGACAATGGCTTCTTCATCCACCATCTGCTGGACCACTCGCTGCGGGATCTGCAACTGCCGGATCATCTCTTCGGTAATCTGGCCGCCGTAGCTCTGCCGCACGCTCATCAACTGCTGCTGATACAGCCGCTGGTACGTGCCCACCGTGAGAGGGCGGCCTTCAACTGTGACGATGGCGTCGTTGGGGTTCGTGCCGACACCTCCCACCGGATCGAGGAAGCTGGGGACGTAGAGAAGAACAAAAGTGACGACCACCAAGCCAAGGCTCCATTTCAGCCAGGCTTTATGGCGGCGCATCCGGTCGAGCATCGTCATGGGAGGACCTGTCTTCCAAGCGTGCGCGGGACGACCCCACGCAAGGTTTGCATTATGCCACGACCGAGGGGGGAATCGCCCGAAGTGTTAGAAAAATCAGGAGATGGGCATGGTAACATTCGGTCAACGCGATACCATGCCGGGACGACGACTGCGGGCACCTTCCACACGCCGAACGGCCCCCCCTCCAAACGTGGTGACACTGGCCGTGTGCCACCGTGCCGCAAAAGGAGAGAGCGTCGAACGGCATGTGGCTCCGCTGCGACGAACGCGGCGGGTGGCTCTGGCCATCACCCGGCAGACGGTTTCGGCACTGCCTCCCAGGGGCATCACCGGCATTTTGTGGGAGATCGCGGCCGACTCGGGCCTCGATCGGCGGCGAGTGTCGTCGTTGCTCGAGCGGGCGCCCGCGGCGTCGTACTCGTCCACCAGCGACCGGCATCTTGGCGACCTCTCGCGATCGCTTGGTTTTCTTCATCACCTGACCGTCCCGCTCAGATGGCCGGAGGTCGAACGCGCGCTGGGCCTTCCCGGGGCGGTGGATCTGGCCGACCGTCTTGACCGGGCAGGCACAAGCCTGCGCCGGCTAGCCGAACGTGCTGAAGTGCTCAGCGACCTGCTGGCCGCGGTGAATGAGTCCACGGCGCCGCATGCGATCGCCTCCGCACTGGTGGCACGCGTGGCGACGTGGCTGCCAATGGCGACCTGGTCGGCGGTGGCGGTGGAGACCGACGGGCAGGTGCATTGGCTGGCGAGCCGTGAGGTGGAGCGGACGCACAAGGCGCCGGTCGAGGCGATTGCCGACCTCGTCGTGCAGAGCGGCGAACCGTTCGCGACGTCGCGCGTGGCCGGCGATCGGCGCATTGGTGAGGCTGTGGAGGTTGCGGCGGTGGGGTTTCCGCTGATGGCCAACGGCGCCATTGTTGGCGTGTTGGTCGGGTTCGATCATGGCCGGGCTCGGCGGGAGCCTGAGTGGTCGGTTGCTGTGAAGGTGGCATTGACGCGGCTGGTGCAGCCAGCCGCGTTCGCGCTTGGGCATGCCCTCCGGGTTATGAGGGCCGAGGCGTTGTCGGTGACCGACGACTTGACGCAGTTGTTCAATTCGCGCTACCTCCACGACGTACTGCGGAAGGAAGTCAAACGGGCTGTGCGAAGCGGCCGCGCGTTGTCGCTGATTTTTGTGGACCTGGACGGGTTCAAGAAGATTAACGACGCCCACGGACATGTGCTCGGCAGCCGGGCTCTGGTGGAAGCGGCGGCGGTGATTCGCGGTGCGGCCAGGGAGACGGATGTGGTGGCGAGGTTCGGCGGCGATGAATTCGCCATCGTGTTGCCGGAGACCGACGACGAGGGGGCGCTCGCTGTGGCGAAGCGCCTGCGGGAACATATCGCGCGGTATGTGTTTCTCTCTGACCGCGGCAAGGGCAGCCGGCTCACGGTGTCGATCGGCGTCGCGACATTGCCCACCGTGGCCGAGAACGCCGATGGGTTGTTGCACGCGGCGGATGCGGCGATGTATCGGGTGAAGGATGCAGGCCGCGATGGCGTGCAGGTGGCGGTGGACCGGGTGGTATTGCCCGTGCTGCCCATTGTGATCGACGATAGTAAAGAGGGAGACATGCGTTGAATTTACGGTCGCTGTTTTCGCTGTTTTGCAGCGATCTTGCTATTGACCTTGGCACCGCGAACACGTGCGTGTACGCGCGCGGCAGGGGCATCGTGGTCAACGAGCCCTCCATCGTGGCCATCAACAAGATCTCGGGGCGTATTGAAGCCGTGGGGCGCGAGGCGAAGGAAATGCTGGGGCGCACCCCGGGCAACATCGCCGCCATCAAGCCGATGAAGGACGGCGTGATCGCCGACTTCGAAGTGACCGAAAAGATGCTGGCGCACTTCATCAAGAAGGCGCACAACCGCACCATGTGGGTGCGGCCGCGCATTGTCATCGGGGTACCGTCGGAAATAACACAAGTTGAAAAACGCGCAGTCAAGGACAGCGCGTATCGCGCCAAGGCCAGCGAGGTGTATCTGGTCGAGGAAGCGATGGCGGCCGCCATCGGCGCCGGCATGCCGATCGAAGAAGCGTCGGGCAACATGGTGGTCGACATCGGCGGTGGTACGACGGACATTGCGGTGATTTCGCTGGCGGGCATCGTCTATTCGAAGGCCATTCGTGTAGCCGGTAATGAGATGGACGAAGCGATCATCCAGTACATCAAGAAGTCGTACAACCTTCTCATTGGCGAGCGTACGGCCGAACGGATCAAGATGCAGTTGGGGTCGGCCTTTCCGCTCGACGAGCGCATCACGATGGAGATCAAGGGGCGCCATTTGATCGAGGGTATACCCAAGACCATCACCATCACCGACGAAGAGGTCCGTGAAGCCCTGGCTGAAACGATCAATGTGATTGTGGACGCCGTGCGCGTGGCCCTGGAGCGGACGCCGCCCGAGCTCTCAGCCGACATCGTCGATCGCGGCATCGTAGTGACCGGTGGTGGCGCGCTTTTGAAAAATCTCGATCGGCGCTTGCGTGAAGAGACCGGGTTACCCGTGGCCATGGCCGAAGATCCGCTGTCCACGGTGGTGCTTGGTGCCGGCAAGATGCTGTCGAACTTCGAACTCCTGAGAAAAATTTCGCTGGATTGATCTGTTGGGCAGCACGCGTCGCACCCTTGTCCTGTTCCTGGTGCTGAGCTTCGCCCATCTGCTGCTGATGTCGGTGCAGATGCAGACGCGCAGCGGCCTACCGTTGTTCCAGGCGGGCGCTTTCAGCGTGTTCGCCGCTATCCAGCGAGTCATGGCCGGCGTCTCAGATGTGGTCCGATCGGGCTGGTCCAACTACGTTGCTCTGCGGGGTGTCGCCGCCCAGAACGACGCCCTGCAGAAACAGGTGCTGTCGCTTGAAGGGCAGGTGCAGACGCAGGCGGCCATCGTCAGTCAGACGCGGGCGCTTGAGCAGTTGCTGAACCTGCAGCAGAATCTGGTGGCTTCGACGCTCGCGGCGCGTGTTATCGCCGGAGATCCCGCCCCGGGCGCGTTTGTGATCACTATCGATCGAGGCAGCGCTGATGGCGTGGAACCCAACATGGCCGTGCTGGGGCACGTGGGCGTGATCGGCCGGGTGATCAACCGCCCCACGGCATACGCCGCGCAGGTGCAACTGCTCATCGGCCACAATGCGGGCGCCGGTGGCGTCACGGAGTTCTCAGAAGCTGTCGGTCCGGTCAAAGGCGGGGCGGGCGATCCGCCCCTGGAAATGGCCTACGTGGATTTGCTCAAAGACGTGCGGGTTGGCGAGCGGGTGCTGACTTCAGGGCTGGATGGCATCTTTCCCAGGGGGTTTGTGATCGGCACGATCGAACGTGTCGTCAAAGGCAGTGGCGAGTACAGCGAAATCGCCGTACGGCCGGCCGTGGATTTTTCCAATATCTCGGTGGTCCTGGTGATGTTGGCGCGTCCGGCTCGCGCGGAGGGCGGCTCGTGAAGTTCGGGCGCGTGCTCGTGACGGTGCTGGTGGCGCTCACGCTCCAGTTGGCACTGGCCCGGTATGCGGTGGGCGGCCGGTGGGTGTTCGATCTGGTGCTTGTGGCGGTGGTCTACGGCGCCCTGTTGTGGGGGCCGGCGGCCGGGATGTGGATTGGCACCCTCGGCGGGCTGATGCAGGACGCGCTGAGCGAGGATGTGATTGGTGTCGGCGGGTTTGCCAAGACCGTGGTGGGTTTTGGTGTGGGAGGGCTGGGTCTGCAGTTCCTGGTGGCCCGACCCCTGGCGCGTGCCAGTGTGGTGGCGGTCGCCACGGTGCTGCATCGCCTGATCGTGGTCGGGTTGTGGGCGACTGCGGATCAAGAGTGGAAGGGCGTGGCGTGGACCGTTTTGCTGATGGAGACCGGCCTCAATGCGGCAGCCGGCCTGGCGGCGTTCCACCTTACGCAGATGCTACCGGGTGTGATCCAGCACACGCGAGCGGGTTGCCGGTCGCCACTGAGTCGGCGCAGGTGGTAACACGATGGTGAGGCCTGACGCCAGTGGCGCGTTCAGCGATCGGCAGAACACGGAGAGCCGGCTGGTTGGCTTGCGCGCCATCAGTCTCGTTCTTTTTGTGTTCCTGGCGGTGGCGTTCTGGGTCCTGCAGGTGCTGCAGTATTCAGAACACCGTGAGCGGGCCAAGCGCAATCACACCAGGACGCTGTCGTTGCTCGCGCCGCGCGGCGTGTTGTTCGACCGGCACGGCGAAGTCCTCGTGCAGAATCGCCGGTCATTCCGCATTGCCATCGTGCGGGAGCCGGCTACCGACGTGCCGGCCAGCATTCGGCGGTTGGCGGCGATTACCCATGCCGACGAAGCCCACATGCTGGCGATTGTGCAGCGACGCAAGAGCGATCCGCTGTTCCGCCCCATCGCCGTGATCGAAAATGCGACCGATGCCCAAGTGGCAGCAGTGGTCGCCCAGCAACTTGAGTTACCCGAAGTGGTGGTGGAGCAGGTGCCCACGCGCACGTATCCCGATGGCGGCCTGGCCGCGCATCTGTTCGGGTACGTCGGCGAGGTTCAGCCGGCGCAGTTGCTTAGGAGTGAATTTGCCAGGCTGAGCCAGGGGGCGATCGTCGGTCAAGCCGGCGTGGAGCAGGTCTACAACACGCTGCTGATGGGCACCGACGGCAATCGCTTCGTCAACGTGGACAGCCGCGGTCGCGAGGTGGAGGAACTCCAGCGACGGGATCCGGTGGATGGGCAACGGGTGCAACTGACCATCGACGCGGACATGCAGCGTGCGCTCGAAGAGGCGTTCCGGGCCGACGGATACAACGGTGCAGCAGCCTTCATCGACCCCGCATCCGGGGAAGTGCTGGCGCTCACCAGCCTGCCCGCCTACGACCCGAACGACTTCGCGGCTGGCATCAGCAGTGCGGTCTGGCAGGCGTTGAACGCCGATCCGTTGCGCCCGCTTGGTAACCGCCTCATCCAGGGCCTCTATATGCCCGGGTCGACATTCAAGATTGTGATGGCGATCGCGGCGCTCGAAGAGGGCATCATCACCCCGGATTCCGTGATTGGCTGCCGGGGCAGTGGTGTGTTTTACGGCCGGTCGTTCAAGTGCTGGAACACCGCGGGCCATGGCGCCATGACGCTGCGGCATGCGCTGGAGCAGTCGTGCAACGTGTTCTTCTACACGCTTGGCGAGCGGATGAACATCGACACGATCAACAAGTGGGCGGCGAAGCTCGGGTTGGTCGGCAAGACCGGAATCGATCTGCCGCAGGAGAACGCCAGCTTCATGCCCAGCACCGCGTGGGCCGCTCGCACCCGATCAGGCGGCCGCTGGTACCCGGGAGAAACCATCTCGGTGGCGATTGGTCAAGGCGCGGTCAGCGTCTCACCCCTGGCGATGGCGATGATGATGGTGACAGTGGGCAACGGCGGCACGTTGCAAACGCCTCATCTGGTGAAGGCGGTCGACCGGGGAAAGGGCTGGGAGCCCGTGCCGGCACCTGGCCCGCGTTCCTCGTTCGTGATGGCGCCGGACCATCTGGCGGCTGTGCGCGAGGGACTCTGGATGGCTGTCAACACGCCGATGGGCACGGCGACCAGACGCGGCAAGATCGAGGGTAAGGACGTGTCGGGCAAGACAGGGACGGCCCAGGTGATTTCCAACGACAACAAGGCCGCCGCCAAAGCGGCGGCGCTGGCTGCGGGTCGCAACCCGGCGGTCTTCGACGACCACGGCTGGTTCGTGTTCTTCGCGCCGCGCGACACACCCGAAGTAGCCGGCGTGGTGTTTACAGAACACTCCGAACACGGCTATCTGTCGGCGCCCATCGCGAAGCACGTGATGGAAACCTACTTCGCCAAAAAGGAAGGACGGCCGCTGCCCGTGTATCAATCGCCGGCGGCTCCGGCACAGAACGTGGTCGGGCCGGTCAGCGCGGGCGTGCCCGCACGCGGCGGGGGGCGGTAGTCGTGGAGCGGCGCCTGTGGCAGCATCTCGACCGGCCATTGTTGCTCGCCGTGTTGGCGCTGACCGGCGTTGGCCTGGCGACGATCTACAGCGTCACCTGGAACCTTGCCACAGGTGCGCCGGGCGCCGAGTTCTGGCGGCAGGTCTACGCGGTGCCGGTGGGACTGGTGGCCTTGGTCGCCCTCGTGCTGGTGGACTACCGGATCCTGGCGCAACGCTCGCCGCTGTTGTATGTGGCCATGATTCTCGCGCTCGTGGCCGTGATGGCATTCGGCGTCGAGGCGAAGGGGTCGCGGCGGTGGGTGAATCTCGGGGTTGGGTCCCTGCAACCCTCTGAATTTGCACGTCTCGCGCTCGCCTTGATCCTGGCGATGGCGTACGGCGATGCGCGTCGCGGAGCGCGGTCGATGGGCGAACTATTGGTGGGCGCCCTGGTGCTGGCTCCGGCGTTCATCCTGATCTTCCTGCAGCCGGATCTGGGGACGGCGTCGATGCTGCTGCCGGTCTATTTCGGCATCGCCTACATGGCCGGACTTCGGATGCGCTGGGTGGTTGGCGCCGTCGTGGTGGCAGCCCTCCTGTCGCCGGTCGTCTGGACCTACGGCCTGCAGGACTACCAGAAAGGCAGGGTGATGACCTTCCTGGATCCCTACCAAGACCCGAAGGGCGCCGGATACCAGCAGATTCAGGCCCGCGTCACGGTCGGGTCCGGTGGCCTGCTCGGCAAAGGATTCAGGCAGGGGACCCAGGGGGCCTATCGCTTCCTGCCCGAGGGCCATAACGATTTTGTCTTCGCCGTGCTGGCCGAGGAACAGGGTTTTGTGGGAGTGATTGTCGTGCTGGGTCTATACCTCTTTGTGATCTGGCGCAGCCTGGAGGCCGCCCGGTTGGCCCGGGACCGGGTCGGCGCCTTTCTGGTGGTGGGGCTGGTGTCCTGGTTTTTGTGCCAAGTGGTGTACAACATCACTATGCAGGCCGGGTTGGTGCCCGTGAAGGGGCTGACCCTGCCGCTGATGAGTTATGGCGGGTCGTCGCTCGTGGCGACACTCGCCGGTTTTGGCCTCATTCTCAACGTGCGGATGAGGCGCTTCACGAATTGAACGGATGACGGTCACACATGAACAAGGAGATGGTGGTCTCCTCGACGATCCACGAAACACGCGTGGCGATTCTTGAGGACGATCAGGTTGTCGAAGTATTTATTGAACGAGAACAGTCGCGGGGTGTGGTCGGCAATATCTACAAGGGCCGCGTCTCGAAGGTGTTGCCCGGGATGCAGTCGGCGTTTGTGGACCTTGGCCTCGAGCGTGACGCGTTTCTCTACGTCACCGATGTTATCGACCCGACCGAAGAGAGTCTTGAGGAGGACGAAGACCAGCCCGTAGCGCCGGTTTCCGATCCCGAAGGGCTCTTTGCGGAGGGCCCGGCAAACAGCGACGACGCGGGCGCAGAGGCGGCACTAGATGCGGCAGCGCTCGACGCCCAGAAGAGCGCACCCGCACCGGTGGCGGCCGGGCAGGCCGCCAATGGTAAAGACCCGCGTCGCGGCCGCGATCGCGAACGCACGCCATCCACGACCAAAATCGAAGACCTCCTAAAAGAAGGCCAGGAAGTAGTCGTCCAGGTGGTCAAGGAACCGCTCGGCACCAAGGGCGCGCGCATCACGTCGCACATCTCGCTGCCGGGCCGCTTCCTCGTGTACATGCCCACGGTGAACCACATCGGTGTGTCGCGAAAAATTGAATCGCGCGACGAACGCCGGCGCGTGCGGACCATCGTGCAAAAGTTCAAGGACGACACCGGTCTTCCCGGCGGTGTCATCATCCGGACGGCGGCCGTCAACCGACCCGAAGAAGACATCCTCAGCGACCTGCAGTATTTCCAGACCGTGTGGACCGAGGTGCAGCGCCGCCGTGAGACCCAGCGTCCGCCCGCGGTGCTGTATCGCGAGGAAAGCCTCGTCGCCAAGCTGCTTCGTGATTTTCTGACCGAGCAGTTCACGGCGATCCGTATCGATGACGAGACCGAATATCAGCGTGTGGTGACGCTGGTCGGCCGCATCATGCCAAACATGGCCACGCGCGTGAAGAAATACGCGAAGGACTATCCGATCTTCGACGAGTACGGCGTTCAGGGTGAGATCGACAAGGCATTACGCAGCAAGGTCTGGCTCAAGTCCGGCGGCTACATCGTTGTCAACCAGACCGAAGCGCTGGTGGCCATCGACGTGAATACGGGTCGGTATGTTGGCAAGAAGACCGCAGGGCGGCTCGAAGACACCATCGTCAAAACCAACCTCGAGGCGGCCAAGGAAATTGTGCGGCAGATGCGGTTGCGAGATCTTGGCGGCATCATCGTGCTCGACTTCATCGACATGGAAGACAAGAAGAACCGCCAGAAGGTCTTCCAGGCGATTGAGCAGGAACTGCGCCGCGACCGTGCGCCGTCCAAGGCAGTGCAGGTCAGTGACTTCGGCCTGGTCATCATCACGCGCAAACGCGTGAAGAGCAGCCTGGAACGCCTGCTGACCGAGCCGTGTCCCTACTGTTCCGGAACGGGCGCCATCAAGGCCAGTCCCACCATCTGTTACGACATCCTAACTGAAGTGAAAAAGGTGAGCGCCGACCTCGACGGATATAGCCTCGTCCTGCGCGTGAACCCCGAGGTGGCTCGAGCCTTGCGCGAGGAGGGTCGTGGCGTCTTCAAGGAGCTGGAGGCGGCCGTGGGCCGGCCCGTCACCGTCCGCCCGGACGACCAACTCCACCACGAGCAGTTCGACCTGATGGCGATGTAGGGTAAGATGCGGAGGCATGACGATGACACGTAACGCGATTGGATTCGTACTGACTGGTGCGGTCGTTGTGACCCTGGTAGGGCAGTCCGCTGTGGTCCAGGCGCAAACTCCGTCATCCGCACTCGGTAGTGTGCGGCTCATCCGCGCGGTGATGGCCGACGGCAAAGCCCTGTCGGCAGGCACATATTCCCTGCGCCGTTCAGCTGACCCCGTGAAGCCGGTGGTGGGCCAGGGTGCTGACCATGCCACCTGGGTGGAGTTCGTGCAGGGCGGTCAGGTCAAAGGTCGTGAACTGGCCAGTGTGCTGCCCGCAGCCGAAGCGAAAGCTGTGATCAAGGGCAAGGCACCCGGCGCCAATACTTCGCGCGTGGACCTGCTCAAGGGCGGGGAATATCTGCGCGTCTGGTCGAACCGCGGCGGCAGCCACTACCTGATTCACTTGCTCGTCGGCAGTTAGGAGCAACGATCTTCGGGCTTGAGAACCAGCCCGAGGCCTGCCCTACTTTCGGGTCACCACCACGCTGCCGCTGAAGCTGCGTGCCTCAGTCACCGCAGAGCCATCGCCAAACGTGCCGTTGAGGCTGCGCGTGTCGGCCCTGCGCGTGGTGACGCCACGCGCAGCCGTGCGGCTGCCCTGAAGCGCCACGTCGCTTCGGACGCTGCCCGAGTAGGTCGACGCGTCAAACGAGAACCCGGTCTGGCCGACGAGCGTGATACTCACGTCGCCCGAGTGCGACGTAAAGGTGTTGCCTGCGGCATCGGTGATCACCGCCGACGCCGATTTAGCGTGGTTAGTGAATAGACTGCGAGCGTGGTGACCAGCAGAGCCGCCGCTAGGCCTCGCCACCGCCACGTGTCAGCTCGCTACGCCATCAACGGTGGTGCTGGTGTCACGGCGGTGACGACCAGCGTTCCGCCTTGCTGTCTGAGGCGGCCGGCGAGTTCGAATCAGAGGTGAGCCGGTGGTGTGACCAGTCCGAGGCTGTATGCCGCACCGCGCAGTCGGACGAGATCGTCGGTCAGGTGTCGGCAGTCGACGCACGACCCCAGGTGCGCGTTCATCTCGCGCCTGCCAGTCTTATCGAGATGCCTATCGAGGTAGTCGCTCAATCTGGGACGCAGGTGCGTGCAGATGTTCATCGCGGCGGCCCAGCTTGCGCACGTCGTGCCACGCACCGTGCAGGCGCATGCACGCCTGGTGCAGCTGCGGCTGCGACGTACTTGCAGAAATAGCCAACATCGCTCCCACCTCCGAGTGTTCGAATCCTTCCACATCGTACAAAACGAACACCTCTCGACAACCGTGCGACCACTCCAGCGGCGCGCGTTCCAGGTCGATACGGTTGACCACTCCGAGGATGAGCCTCAGCCCGCTTTCGCTCGGCTGCGCGTCGTCGGCATCAATCGAGTCGGTCATCTGTGCCGAACGGTTAGCCCGGCTGCTCAGGTGGTCCAGGCACAAGTTGGTGGCCAGCCGAAACAGCCACGTGCCGAGGCCGACGCGCCTCTAGATAAACGTATCTTCCGCTGGGAGCTGAGGAAGCTTTCCGGCAGCAAGTCTTCGGCTTCGGTTCGGCCCACCATGCGGCACGCCAACCCAAACAACCGCGGTGAGTAGACGCGGTCGAGCTCCTCAAAACTCCCCGCATCGCCACTCGCACACCGTTGGGCAAGCGCCATGTCGGTGTGTGCCGGTGTGGGAGTCTTCGGAGGGTTTGACGAGGACATGGGGCCGCGACGTTGCTTTGCCCTCGAGAAGACGGCAGGAACCGACCTCCGATTCATCTCGGCACGGGTCCAGTCAGACGCCGTGGAATAATCGAGGGGTTTGGTTTATCCCCGCGCGGCCCATGCGTACCGGCCCGAGGTTGACGGCCTGCGCGCGCTGGCGGTGGCGGCGGTGGTCATCTTCCACGCGTTCCCCGGGATTGCGCCAGGGGGCTTTGTCGGCGTTGACGTGTTCTTCGTCATTTCCGGCTACCTCATTTCAGGGATCATCCAGCGAGCGGTCGAGGACCGGCGGTTCTCCCTGGCGGACTTCTACGTCCGGCGGCTCCGCCGAATCCTGCCGGCGTTGCTCGTGGTGCTGGTCGCGTGTCTGGTGGCCGGCTACCTCTTCTGGCTGTCCGACGAATGGGAATCCCTGGGCCGTATGACGTTTGCTGGCGCACTGTTTCACGCCAACATCGCGGCCGCCGGTGAGCCCGGCGGCTATTTTTCGGCGCTCGGTGGGCGAACGCCGTTACTGCACCTGTGGTCGCTGGGGGTTGAGGAGCAGTTTTACCTGGCCTGGCCCATCCTGTTTGCCGCTATCGTCCGCTGGTGTCGCCGGCCCGCTGGTGCCGTGGTTGTGCTTCTGGCCGGGTCGTTCTTCCTGAATCTGGCGTGGGTGTACGACGCGCCGGCCGATGCGTATTTTCTGCCGTTCAGCCGATTGTGGGAGTTGCTGGTGGGGGCCCTGCTGGTCTTCGTGACCGGGGGGCACAGGTCCATGAAGCCGATGGCCTCCCAACTGGCGGCATGCACCGGTCTCGCGCTGATTGTGTTCTCGTGTGTGTCGCTCGATGGATATTCGGCGTTTCCTGGCTGGTGGGCGTGGCTGCCGACGCTGGGCGCGGCGCTGGTGCTTACGGCGGGGCCGCAGGCCGCCGTCAATCGAGGGTGGCTGTCGGCGCGGCCGATGGTGTGGCTCGGGCTCATCAGTTATCCGCTGTATCTCTGGCACTGGCCGCTGCTGGTGTTCGGCCGAGCCATGTGGATGGACAGCCGCTTCTGGCCTGGCACACTTCTGCTGGTGGCGGTGTCGGTGCTGCTCGCGTACGTGACGTACCGCTTCGTGGAGTTGCGCGTGCGAACCGCCATGGATTGGCGCGTGCCCATGGCCCTCGCTGCGGCCCTTGTGGTCGTGGCGGCGGTCGGCGACGCGGTGGCAGCAGGACGCGTCCGCAGCCGGTTGACCACACTGACGGCGTCGGCGCCGACGCTCATTAAGGCGACGTCCGACTGGTCCTACACATTTACGTCGAACTTCAGGAAGCGGGCCGGGTTCGTTGCTGGAGAAGTCAACGGCGGCCGCGATCGCGCCGTCATCTTTATCGGGGATTCATACCTCGAACAATACTGGCCCCGCGTCCACCACGTGGTGACGGCCTCGCCACTTGCGACACCCACGGTACGCTTCTTCACGCGTGGAGGGTGCGCTCCGCTGCGCCATCGTGAATCGCGTGGCCGGTTGTGCGGCGACTTTCTTGATGCGGCGCTCAGCGCCGCGGCGCGCCCCGATGTGCAGACCGTGGTGTTTGGGGGATTCTGGGACTCGTACTTCGAGACCGGCCGCCTGGGCGATGCTGCGGTCCGGCCGTTGATTCACCCCGGGAGCGACACTGAGCGCGAGGTGATTGCTGCGTTTGCCGACATGGTGCAATCGCTGCGCTCGGCGGGCAAGCAGGTGTTTGTGCTGCTGACGAGCCCCACAGACCCGGCCTTCGATCCCCGCTTTCTCGTGTCGCGGCTGACCGGCAAGCGCCTCGATGTGCCGGTGCCTGTCGAGGACTGGCGGGCCCAGGTGGGGCCGACGCTCGCGCGTTTGTCAGAAGCCGCCGCGGCGGCAGGCGCGGTCATCCTGGACCCGGTACCCGCGGTCTGCGACGACGCTCTCTGTCCTGTGGTGGGACCCGGCGGAGAACCCACACACGCCGACCGTGGCCACATGCGGCCGTGGTTCGTGATCGAGCGCGCGACGTTCCTCGACCAGGTGTTGCGCTAAGAGCCGTCCCAGCGGCGCGCGGCGAAGTTCACAATCCGGCCTCGTCGAACGACGTGGCCCTCGGCGGCGAGCAGACTGGCTTTCAACTGTGGGTGATCGCCGAATCCGCCGAGGCGACCGCCAGCCGCAATCACCCGATGGTAGGGCAGTCCGGGCTCGTCGGCCCGACCCACGATCTGACCTGCGGCACGCGCAGCGCCAGGGCGCTTGGCCATCTCCGCGACGTCACCGTAGGTGACGACTCGGCCCGAGGGGATTCGCCGCAGCACGTGCAATACCCTTCGGGTGAACTCAGACGCCGCGGCGCGCGACGGGCGCTCCACTACGCTTCGCGCCATTGCGCGCCCCATTGCGCTGCGTTCGTAATGGACAAATGCCACAAATGTCCTAACTGGCGAAGTGTCTGCATTGCTCGAATCACCGAATGCTGAAATGTCCTCGGAGCTCAATGGAAGAGTGAACTTGGAGTAGCAGATTCAACCATTAGAGGATTGTTCGTCTGCGTGTCGCAGTCACTCGGGCTTGAGAACCAGCCTAAGCCACGTTCCAGATCGATACCTGCTCGTGCGCAGCCCAACCCTTCCGAACGTAGCTCGGCCTGGTTCTCAAGGCCGAGGCCGATACGTAAACGAAAGAGACGCTATCGTAGCGCTTCGCCGAGCACGCGTCCCGTGGCCTGGCCCATCGTCATGCCTACCAAATGGGCCAGTGTCGGGGCGAGATCGGCGGGCGTCGCGGAGGTCAAATAGCGCCCGGGTTTAATGCCGGCGCCAGCGAAGATGAGCGGGACTCCCTGATCGTACAAATACGGTGTGCCGTGAGTGGTGCCGGTGGCTCGCGCCATCCACTGCGGATCGAAGATCAGCATCATGTCGCCACCGCGTCCCGGCATGTAGCTCAGTCTGGCGGCGCGCAGGATCGGATCATCGGTCGCGACCGATGACGCCAGTTCGTCGGGCCAGTAGATTCGCGCGACCCCCTCGATGGCGACAAGTGACTGTGTGATGGCTTCGCGCGCACCCGCCGTGGCCAGCACGCGCGCCAGCACGCCAGGCGCCAGATAGACATTTGGCCCAAGCAGGGTGGTAACAGTCGCCCCAGATACCCACGGCCCTCCGGGGCCGATATGGGCTTCGATGGCCGCACTGATCGCGTTTCGAAGGGCGGTGGAAGAGTGGCGTCCGCTGCCAGGTGTCACGTGGTGATCCTGCTCCGGGATTTGCGCCACACCGTGATCCGAACTGATCCCGAGCACCCACCGGTCACGCCCCACGAGCGTATCGAGCGTGTCGAGCAGGGCGCCCAGCGTCTCGTCAAGGCGCACCAGCACGTCCTGCACTTCGTGACTGTGCGGCCCATAATCGTGGCCCACAATGTCGAGCGCCGAAAAGCTGACGGCCAGAACGTCCGTCCGGGCCGATTGACCGAGTCTAAGTTCGCGAACGAGATGCTGACTCAGCGCTCCCAGGTAGCGGTCGGCCTGCGGCGATCGGCGCCACATGACTCGGTAATCCGAGTCGGGTGTTCCACTCTTGCTGTTGAGTACGTGCGGGAACTCGACCGGAACGATTTCGCCGATACCACTGTCGCTGAACAGGTACGCCGACGGAGGCATCGCGCGCGTCCACGCGTGGCCGTAGTCCTCGGAGATGGGATGGTTCGTCACAAACTGATCGACGACGGGCCAGGGGGCTGACGTGTAGGCGCTCGATGTTGCCCAGGTGCCGTTCCCTTCTTCCCAAATGGCGTAGGTGGTGGGAGACGGCGTGCCGGCCATCATGATCGCGGATCGGGCCTTCAGCGACACCGCAACCACCGTCGGCGGGCGCATGGCGTGGAGCCGCAGCTCATCGGGGAACGTGAGCGCGTTGAGTCGCGCGGGGCTGTGGTGTTCGACGGCAGACTGTCCGCCGAACGGCACGGACTTTTGTGAGGCGTCCGCGGTGCAGGCAACGGTCTTGCCCTCTTCGCGGTCGTACCACTCATTTCCAATCATCCCGTGCGTGTTGGGGAACGTGCCGGTTGCAATGGTGGCGTGTCCAGGGCAGGTCACGTTGTACGCATAGGGGTATGCGGCCAGCGGGAAGACCGCGCCCGTATCAAGAAGCCGCCGCAGGCCCTTCGTCCACTGGTGGCCGTATAGCGAAATGTAGTCGGCGCGCATTTGATCCACGACGATCATCACGACCAGTCGCGGAGGGGCGGCCGGTGCCTGGGCAGTTTGCGCGTTAGTCGTCGCGCCAACACCGGAAGTAGCCAGCGCAAGAGCAGTAAGAGCTCGCAGTATCGTCATCCTGTTGCCAAGCGGCCGGCGCGTCAATCAGCAGTACCCGCGCGTCTCGCGAGCAAGCATAAAGCCCCGATGTGCACGTCGTATAACGTCAGGCCCAGTGTCCACCACTGCGGCACGAACGCGGCCGTGAGCATCGCGGGACGATGGGCCCACGTGAAGCAGGCATGCGCCAGGAACAGGAGGCCGGCTCCCAGAAGTGCGTCGCGGGGTTCAAGGCGGAGCACCAGGACCCCAGCTGCCATGGTCACAAGGCCGACCGTCGCTTCCACCAGGCCCCCTGGCGCCGCGGCGGACGCCACCGCCATGCCGATGCTGGTGGCGCCCACGCCGGCCAGGAGCAGCGCCGCCCACTGCGACAGTTTTAGCTGATCGATCAAGTACTCGTGTGAGGAACGCCCCGTGCGCGCCAGTCTCCACGCAAAGGCCGCAAGACCCACCGCAGAGAGGATGCCGGCGGTGAGGAGGACGCGCGCAGTCTCGGTCACGGTTTTAATATACTGGCAATATACTGGCGTGCGATGCGCGCGCTCGACATTATTCGCACCAAACGCGACGGGTATCCCCTGAGTCGAGAAGCCATCGACGCCTTTGTCAGCGGCGTGACCGACGGCACCTGGCCCGACTATCAAGTTACCGCATTACTCATGGCCATCTTCCTGAAGGGGATGAGCCTCGACGAGGCCACCGCCCTTACTCAGGCCATGGTGGATTCGGGCACCCGGCTGGATCTGTCTGATTTGCTCAGGCCCGAGAACGGCTCGATGCCCGTGGACAAACACTCCACGGGCGGCGTGGGCGACAAGACCTCGCTCATCCTCGCGCCACTCGCGGCCGCCTGCGGCTGCCTTGTGCCGATGATGTCCGGCCGTGGACTCGGACATACCGGCGGCACACTCGACAAGTTGGATGCGATCCCCGGTTTCCGCACCGACCTGTCTGTGGCGAAGCTGCGAAAGGCCCTGGCCGCCACCGGGTGCGTGCTCATCCGCCAGACCGCCGAAGTGGCTCCCGCCGATCGCCGAATGTACGCGTTGCGCGACGCAACAGGCACGGTGGCGAGCATCCCTCTTATCGCTGCCTCCATCCTGAGTAAGAAGGTAACTGAAGGGATTGGCGGACTCGTCCTCGATGTGAAAGTCGGGTCTGGCGGGTTCATGGAAAACCTGGATGACGCGCGCGAGCTGTCGCGCTGGCTGGTCGGGATCGCCGAGCGAAGCGGCCTGCGCACGCAGGCGTTGCTCACGAGGATGGATACACCGCTGGGCCGACGTATTGGCAACGCGACAGAAGTGCGCGAAGCCATCCACACCCTGAAGGGTGACGGCCCAAAGGACCTTGAGGACCTGTCGGTGACTTTGGCCGCCCGCATGGTGGTGCTCGCCGGACTGGCAGACGAGGACGGGGCCGAACCCAGGGTTCGCGACGCGCTGGGCAGCGGCCGCGGCCTGGAGAAGTTCCGTCAGGTCATCGCGGGTCAGGGTGGCGACCCTCGGGTGATCGATGACCCGTCGCTGTTGGCGGTGGCCGATCGCGAGTCGTTGGTGATGTCGCCCAGGACCGGCGTGATCACCCGCATCGATGCGGGTCGGGTAGGACGCGCCGCGGTGGTGCTGGGCGCGGGGCGCGATCGCGTGGATGCGGTCGTGGATCCGGGCGTCGGTATTGATCTGCTGGCGAACGAAGGAGACACCGTCAGCCGTGGAGAGCCACTCATACGCGTGTTTTATCGCGACAGCGGGCGGCTCGAAGCGGCGCTTGAGCACTTGCGCGTGGCCATTGAGGTCGGAGACACTGCGCCAGCGCCTCGCCCTCTTGTGCTTGAGACCATCGACATCAGGACCGCGAAAGTCTAGAACCCTATGACCCAATCCCAGACCGTGTCTTCCGATCGTTCGCTTCGTCTGATCGTGGCCGGTGCCGCGTTGGCCCTCGGTGTGGCCGTGGTGCTGATGGCCAGCATGTTGTCAACGCGAGTACGCGGAGGTCTGGGCATTGTGGTGTTTGTCCTGATCATCGCCGCGTGTTCTACCAACCTACGTGCGGTGAACTGGCGCACGGTCGGGTGGGGTGTGGCGCTGCAGTGGCTGCTGGCGCTGTTCATCCTCAAGTTCAGCATCAACGGGTGGCGGCCCGGCTACGATCTGTTCGCCGCCATCTCCGGGATCGTCAAACGCTTCCTGGATTTTACGAACGCAGGATCGCAGTTCGTCTTTGGTGACCTGGCAAACGGCGAGGCCCTGGGCCGCGTGCTGCCCAATGGATTTATCTTCGCCTTCACCGCCCTACCGACGATCATTTTCGTCTCGTCGTTTTTTATGGTGTTGTACTACTTCGGCGTGCTGCAACTCATCGTGCGGGTGATGGCGCGCGGGATGATGTATCTCATGCGCACGAGTGGCGCAGAGACGCTCTCGGCGGCGGCCAATGTCTTCATGGGACAGACCGAAGCGCCCATCATCGTGAAGCCGTACGTGCCGCGAATGACGCAGTCTGAGTTGCTCGCGATGATGATTGGTGGCATGGCGACCATTTCCGGCGGCGTCATGGCGGTCTACATCACTCTGGGGGCCGACCCGGTCGCGATTCTGACGACGAGCGTCATGGCTGCGCCGTGCGGCTTGTATCTGGCCAAGATCCTGCTGCCTGAGACCGAGGTGCCAGAAACGCTGGGCACCGCGAACACCACGGTGGAACGCCTGCACGTGAACGCGGTTGATGCCGCCGCAGCGGGCGCGTCCGACGGCACGCAACTGGCCATCAACGTAGCCGCCATGTTGATCGCGTTCCTGTCATTCATCGCGATGTTCGACTACATGCTCGGCGCTGCGTGGCCGGGGCTCACGCTCGCGATGGTGTTCGCCAAGGTATTTGCGCCGGCGGCGATTCTCATGGGGGTGCCCATGGGCGATGTGCCTGGCGTGGCTGACCTTCTGGGCACCAAACTCGTGGCCAACGAGTTTGTGGCGTACGTGAAGCTGACCACGGCCTACCGCAATGTACTGAGTCCCGAAGGGTACGTGCTGGCGACATACGCGTTGACGGGATTCGCGAATTTCGCGTCGATCGGAATTCTGCTCGGCGGCATTGGCGCCATGGCGCCGACCAGGCGCGGCGACCTGGCGCGCCTGGGTGGACGGGCGCTGCTTGGCGGCTTCCTGGCCACCATGATCAATGCGGCCATCGCGTCGATGTTGCTGTGACGTGCAGGTGCCGCGATGTCAGACTTTGATTTGATCGAGGAAGCCGCCGGGTATTTGCGGCAGACGCTGGCTCCGGTGCCGGAGATTGCCGTGGTTCTCGGTTCCGGCCTCGGAAATTTCGCGGACGCGCTGGACACCCCGACGGTCGTTGCTTACGACAAGATCCCGCATTGGCCAGTCTCTCGAGTGGTTGGGCACGCCGGCCGGCTCGTCGTTGGCGAGGTGGGTGGGCGACGTGTGCTGGCGCTCTCTGGCCGCTCGCATTTCTACGAGGGTCATTCCATGGGCGTGGTCACATTTGCCACGCGCGTGTTGGGTCGGCTCGGCGTGAAGACGCTCATCGTGACCAACGCCGCCGGCGGCATCAACCTGCGGTTGTCAGCCGGCGCCCTGATGCTGATTGACGACCATGTGAACTTCATGGGGTCCAATCCACTGATCGGGCCCAACGACGATCGGTTTGGCGTGCGGTTCCCCGACATGTCCGAGATCTATTCCGCGAGACTTCGGAGTGTGGCCACCGACGTCGCGCGTGACCAGGGCCTGCCGCTCGAGCACGGCGTGTACGTCGGCGTCCACGGCCCGAGCTACGAAACGCCGGCCGAGATTCGGGCATTCCGAACGCTCGGAGCGGATGCCGTGGGCATGTCCACCGTGCCCGAGTCCATCGTGGCCCGCCACATGGGGCTGGAAGTCCTGGGTATCTCGTGCATTACAAACATGGCGGCTGGGGTATTGCCCCAGGCCCTGGTGCACGACGAAGTGATGGAAACGGCGCAACGCGTTAAGGGCGGGTTCATCGCCCTGCTGAAAGGCATCATTGGCCGCCTCTGACGCGCTCGTGGCGGCCGCGCGTGAGGCGCGCGAACACGCCATCGCTCCGTACTCCGGGTTTCGTGTTGGCGCCGCCATCGAAACTGCCGACGGAACCATAGTCGGCGGTTGCAACATCGAAAACTCGACCTACGGTTTGACGATGTGCGCGGAACGGGTGGCGTTGCTTAAGGCACTTTCCGATGGGCATCGCGCGTTTGTGCGGATCGTCGTGGTGGCCGAGACCGCGGCACCGACGCCGCCGTGCGGGCCGTGCCGGCAATTGCTCTGGGAGTACTGCGGGGACATTCCCGTCGTGATGGCGAATCTCAACGCCATCACCGCCACCCTGCCGCTGGCTGAATTGTTCCCGTTGCCATTCGACCGCCGACTCCTGTAGCGCCCGCGATATCATTCAGCGCGAATGCTTCCGACCGTAGCGTGGCAGGACAACTCCATTGTCATGGTCGATCAGCGAAAGCTGCCCGGCCGTGAAGTCTACGTGCGCTGCAAAAATGCGAAGGATGTGGCGCGTGCGATCACGACCATGGTCATTCGTGGGGCGCCGGCCATCGGCGTGGCGGCGGCCATGGGCATCGCGCTGGGGATGCGGTTGAGCAAGTCCACCGGCACGCGCCAGTTCGCCGTTGAGTTCAACCAGACCTGTGACCTGATCGCGGCCACACGGCCGACCGCCGTGAATCTGTTCTGGGCCATCGAGCGCATGAAGCGCGTGTTCGGCGAGGCCGCCCTGGCCGGCGGTTCGGTGGGCGAACTGAAAGACCGGCTCGAGCTCGAAGCCCACGCCATCCACGATGAAGACGTGGCGGCGTGCCGTGCCATGGGAGCACATGGTGCGACGCTCGTGCCGATGGGCGCGCGCATCCTCACGCACTGCAATGCCGGCGCGTTGGCGACCGCCGGGTATGGCACCGCGCTGGGTGTGATTCGCGCTGCGGCCGAGCAGGGAAAAGTGGCCGCGGTATTCGCCGACGAGACCCGGCCGTTTCTGCAGGGCGCAAGGCTCACGGCTTGGGAGTTGGTACGCGACGGAATTGCCACCACCGTCATCACCGAGAGCATGGCCGGACCGCTCATGCGTCAAGGCGGCCTCGACTTCATCGTCGTCGGCGCGGATCGGATTGCGGCCAATGGCGATGTGGCCAACAAGATCGGGACCTACACCGTGGCGATGATGGCCAAGGCGCACGGTGTGCCGTTTTACGTGGCGGCACCGCTGTCGACGATCGATTTGACGACGCCCGACGGCAGTGGGATTCCAATCGAGCAGCGCGATGCGCGCGAGATCACACACCTTGGGTCCACGCAGCTCACGCCGGCCGGCGCGTCGGTCTGGAACCCCGCGTTCGACGTCACGCCGAATGAGCTGGTGGCCGGGATCATCACTGAGCGCGGCGTCGCGCGCGCGCCCTACGCCACGAGTCTGCCGGCATTGTTTACGACGACATGAAGATTCTCGGCATTGAGACGTCGTGCGACGAGACGGCGGCGGCTGTGGTGGAGACCACGGGGGACGCGGCGCGGCCGTGGCAGGTGCGGTCCAACGTTATCGCGTCACAGACCGAGGTCCATCGCGAGTGGGGCGGCGTGGTACCCGAGTTGGCGTCGCGCCAACATGTGCGCGATATCTGTGGCGTTGTGGAGCGTGCGCTCGCCGACGCCCAGTGTGGCTGGCCGGATGTTGACGCTTTGGCAGTGACCCAGGGGCCGGGCCTGGTGGGTTCGTTGCTGGTGGGTGTGTCGTTTGCGAAGGCTGCTGCCGTGTCTCTCGGCAAGCCCGTGGTGCCGGTGCACCACCTGTCGGGACATATCGAGTCCATCTGGCTCCAGCATGGCGAGATTCCGTTACCTGCCGTGGTGCTCGTGGTGTCGGGCGGTCACACATCGCTTTACGAGGTGCGTGAGAGCGGCGTGTATCGACTGATTGGGCGTACGCGTGATGACGCAGCGGGTGAGGCCTACGACAAGGTGGCGAGGCTGTTGGGCCTTGGGTATCCGGGTGGGCCCGTCGTGGACCGTCTGGCCCGTACGGGCAACGATCAGGCAGTTCCACTGCCGCGCCCGCGGTTCACTGGGCCGTCTCGGTCAAAGCCGCACCTTGAGGGCATGACCGAGTTCAGTTTCTCCGGTCTCAAGAGCGCCACCGTTCGGCTGTTGCAACAGCGGATGGCGTCCGGCCCCCTGTTGGACCTGGAGATCGCGGATATGTGCGCCAGCTTCCAGCGCGTGGTGGTTGAGACGCTGATCGACCGGACGTTTGCGGCGGCCATCGCCATGGGGGCGAAGAGCGTGGGCATTTCGGGCGGCGTTTCAGCCAACAGCCGCCTGCGCGCTGACGCGACGGCGCGCGGCATCGCCGAGCGCATTCCCGTCTACGTCCCAGCGCTGTCGCTTTCGACCGACAATGCGGCGATGATCGGCGCCGCAGGGCTCAGGCGCCTTTCCAGGGGGGCCGTCTCGTCGCTGGACTTCAACGCGGACCCTGGTCTGGTGATGAGCCAATGAGGTAGGTCCCCAGTTCCTGTATTGTGATTCGATTGCTTGGAGAGTAGGAGGATGGTCATGCGTCGATATGTGCTTGCGTGTGGGTGGCGCTGGTGTCGGCGCCCCTGAGCGAAGAGCTGAAAGTCACCAGCAAGATGACGACGAAGGCCGTGGCGGGGGCTCCGGCCGAGAACGACATGATGGCCGCGATAGTCGGCCCGATGCTGCTGCAGAAGTACGGCGGTGCGGAGGGCGTGGAGATGACCGTCACGATTCACGAAGACGGCCGGATGCGGACCGACGACACCGCATTTGACCTGCCGACGGGTGTCAAGGAAATTCCCATGCCGACGCCCTTGAAGCGATAAACTTGCCCACCTGATGAGCGATCTGTCACGGCCGCGCGCCTGGGCGCTGGTCACCGAACACGTCCAGAGCGAGAGTCTGCGAAAGCATCTGCTGGCGGTGGAAGCGGCGGTGCGCGGTTACGCGCGCGCGGCGGGTGAGGACGAAGACGCCTGGGGATTTGTCGCCCTGGTGCACGATTTCGATTACGAGAAGTATCCCGACCGCGAGAATCACCCGTACCGCGGCGTGGAGATCCTCCAGGGACTGGGTTACCCCGAGTGGGTGACCCGCGCCATCCTGTCGCACGCAGACTACTCGGGTGTCACGCGCGAGTCGGCGCTTGAGAAGACCCTGTTCGCCTGTGACGAAATGGCCGGGTTCATCACCGCGGCCGCTCTGGTCCGACCGTCCCGCAGTGTGCTCGATCTGGAAGCCAAGTCGGTGATCAAGCGCATGAAGGACAAGGCGTTCGCGCGCGCCGTGCCGCGTGAAGACCTGGTGAAAGGCGCCGCCGAGATTGGGCTGCCACTCGACACCCACATCACAAATGTCATCGAGTTTCTGAAACCACAGGCCGACGCCCTCGGGCTGCGCGGCACGTTGTGATGCCCGTTGTCGAACTGACCGCGGCGCCTGTCCGTATTCGACACTGACTTATGGCCGACACAGCACCAGCGGTAATCCTTGATCGCGTCACCGTTATCTACGGGAAAAACTGCGCGCTGCGGGATGTGAGCGCCGTGTTTCCGGCCGGTGCAGTCGGACTGCTGGGGCCAAACGGGGCCGGCAAAAGCACCATGCTCAAGGCGTTGCTCGGGTTCGTCGAACCCGCCGGCGGTCGCCTCGAAGTGCTCGGGATGAACGTGGCCGAGAAACCCCTCGAGGTACGGGCGCGCCTGGGATACATGCCCGAGACCGACGGTCATATTCCCGGTATGAACGCCGTGACGTTTGTTGCCTACTGCGCTCAACTCGCGGGCCTGCCCAAAGCCGACGCCATGCAGCGGGCCCACGAAACACTGTTTTATGTGGGTCTGGGCGAGGCGCGTTATCGCAACCTCGAAACGTATTCCACGGGCATGAAGCAGCGCATCAAGCTGGCTCAGGCGCTGGTGCATGACCCCGACCTGGCCTTTCTGGATGAGCCCACCAACGGCATGGACCCCAAGGGCCGCGAGGAGATGCTCGAACTGATTCGCGATATCGCCCACAACAAGGGCATCAACCTGATCCTGTCGTCGCACCTCCTCCCCGACGTGGAGTACACCTGCGATCACGTGGTGGTGCTCGACAAGGGCACGGTCGCCACGTTCGGGCCGATCGAGGAACTCAAGGGCCCCTCAGGCCGCGTCTATGAAGTGCGCGTCAAGGGCGACCTCGCGCCGTTCATCGCCGCGCTTCATGCCGTCGGGATGGAGTGCCGGGAGACCGACGAAGACGTGATGCGCGTCTTCGTGCCGGGTGCCTTGACTGGCGCCGGTGGCGATCAGCAGAACATCTGCGCCGTCGCCGGACAGGTCCGCGTGCAGGTCAGACACCTGAAGACCAGCCTGCCGACCCTTGAAGACGTGTTCGCGCGCGCGGTAGGTGACCTATGAGTCCCATTCACGACCAGTCCTATCGCCGCTACAACGGCACGCGCTTGCCCGTGGGCCGGAACTGGGGCGTGATCGCGCGCCACGGCATCCGATCGATGGTGGAGAAGCGGCCGTTCCTGGCGCTGATGCTCTTTGCCTGGATTCCCTTCATCGTGCGGTTGGTGCAGCTCTACATTGTGGCGAACTACCCCCAGGCGGGCGCGATCATCGCCGTCAATCCCGCGATGTTCCGCGAATTCCTCGACCAGCAGGGTGTGTTTGTGTTCTTCACCACCATCTATGTCGGTGCGGGTCTCATCGCCGCCGACAGGCGTGCCAACGCCCTGCAGATCTACCTGGCCAAACCCCTGCTGCGCATGGAGTACATCGGCGGGAAGCTGCTCGTGCTGGTCTCGTTCCTGCTCGCCGTCACTCTGCTTCCAGCGCTGTTGTTGATCCTGATGCAAGTCGCGTTCTCGGGCACCCTGGAGTTCGTCCGCAATAATGTCTTCGTCATTCCTGCCGTGGTGCTCGCGTGTTTCGTCCAGGTCATCGTCGCGTCGTTCACGATGCTGGCCTTGTCGGCGCTGTCGAAGAGCACGCGGTATGTGTCGTTGCTCTACACCGGCGCGATCTTCTTCACTGAAGCACTGTTCAACACACTGCGGGTGATCACCGGCTCCACGCGCGTCGCGTGGATTTCCATCACGGCTAACATGCAGCAGGTCATTGATGCGATGTTCCGGATGCCGGCCAGGTATGAGACACCGGTCTTAGTGTCGGCCCTCGTGCTGCTCGCCCTTGTGGCGCTCTCGATCTCGGTCCTCGAACGGCGGGTGAAGGGCGTCGAGGTGGTCTCGTGAGCGCGCCGATCGTCGCTGCGGACCACTTGTCGAAGTGGTACGGTCAGGTCATCGGCCTAAACGATGTGACGGTCTCAGTACCCCCGGGCATCACCGGCCTGCTTGGTCCCAACGGCGCCGGCAAGAGCACCTTTATGAAGCTCATCACCGGCCAGCTTCGCCCCAGCAAGGGCGAAGTCACCGTGTTGGGAGAACCAATCTGGAAGAATCCAAAGCTCTACTTTCGCGTCGGGTTTTGTCCAGAGCAGGACGCGTTCTACGAGCGGATGACCGGCATTGAATGGGTCAGCGCGCTGGTGCGGTTGAACGGGTATTCAGAAAAAGAAGCCGGTCAGGCCGCTGAAGCGGCGCTCACCAGCGTGGACCTGATGGAAGCCGCCAACAAGAAAATTGGCGCCTATAGCAAGGGCATGCGCCAGCGCGTCAAGCTCGCGCAGGCGATTGTCCACGACCCGGAGATGCTCATCCTCGACGAACCCCTGTCGGGCATGGACCCGCTGGCCCGGCGCAGGACGATGAAGATGATTCGGGAGTGGGCGAGGCAGGGGAAGAGCGTGCTGGTGTCGAGCCACATCCTCCACGAGGTGGAGTCGATGACCTCGAACATCCTGCTGATCAACAACGGCCGAATTCTGGCAGAAGGCAACGTCCACCAGATTCGCGACCTCATCGATACACATCCGCATACGGTGTATGTGAAGGCCGCCGACCCGCGAGGCCTTGCGCGCGAATTCCTGGCGCGCGCCGACGTGATCAGCATGCGGTTTGAGCCCGGTGCTGTCATTGTGGAGACCGGCAAACCCGACGAGTTCTACAGCCGGCTCACAGAGCTGGTGGCCGAGGGCGCCTGTGGCGCGGTGGAAGAAGTCTCGTCGCCCGACGACAACCTCCAGGCCGTCTTCAAGTATCTGGTGAAGCAATGAGCGTCCCCATGCAGACAGCCCCTCCTCGCCAGGCGCCCGGTATTGTCTCGGCGTCGGTGCGTGTGTTTGAACTGTCGCTAGGCGAGATGTTGTGGTCGCGCCGCACGATCTTCATGGGGCTCGTGGTCGGCCTTCCCGTCGTGTTGGCGCTGGTCGTACGCCTGTTTGACCTGGCTGGGGCCACCGGGGTCCGGGTCAACAACATGGCTGTGGATGGCCCGGCGGTGTTTGGCCTGATCATCTGGGCGTTTTTCCTGCGCTTCAGCATTCCCGTATTGGGCGTGTTCTACGGCACCTCTCTCATCGCCGACGAGGTGGAAGACAAGACCATCACGTACCTGTTTTCGCGGCCCATTTCTCGTCAGGCCGTGCTGTTTGGCAAGTACCTGGCCTACATGGCCTGCACGGTGCTGGTGGTGTTGCCCTCCATCGTACTGGTGTGGTTCCTGGTCATCCCCATGGGCGGCAGCCTGGGGGGCAATTTCATCGACCTGGTCAAGGACCTGGCCATCGTCGCCATTGGTCTGGCGGTGTACGGCGCAGTCTTCGCCTTTGTTGGCGCGAAATTCAAGCGGCCACTTCTGGTGGGCCTGGTATTTGTGTTCGGCTGGGAGCAGGTGGTGCTGGCGCTGCCGGGCTACATGAAGCAGCTCTCGGTGGCCTATTACCTGCAGGGTCTGGTGCCGCACGCGATGCCGACTGACTCGTTTGCCAGCATGGTTCAGGCCATTTCCCGCGAGACGCCCGCCCTGGGCACGAGCCTGCTCACGATGGGCCTGATCGAGGGGGCAGTGTTATATTATGCTGCGAGAATCGTGGCAAATCGGGAGTACGTGTTGGAACAGTAGGCCCCCAGACCCCGTCTTGAGGCTTAGAAGGATCGCCGATGAACAAACACACTCGTTATTTTGTGATTGGTTCGGTCGCCGTTATCACCGTGGGCCTGTACACCGGGTTGGTGGCGTTCTACAACGGGGGCCTGACCCTGATGTCGTCGGCGCAGGGACCCAGCGAACTGGCGTACCTGCCGGCCAACGCCACGGCCGTGGCGTACGCCAACGTCCGCGACGTCATGAATTCGGAGTTCCGCCAGAAGCTCACCCAGGCCATTCCGACCGGCGAAGGCCGTGACGAATTCCTCAAAGAGACCGGCATCGACATCGAACGCGACATCGACACGGTGGTGGCCAGCATGAGCGCCGCCGAGAAAGAAGCCGTGGTGCTGGTGCGCGGACGCTTCAACGAAGGGCAGGTTGAGTCGATGCTTCGTCAGGGCACCGGCGATGTGGAGCAGTATCAGGGCATTCGCGTAGTCACGGGCGCGCCCAAGTCCCCAGCGATGATGGATGGCGCAGACGCCACGATGCCGCGTGATGTCGCCACCCCTGGCGACCACACGATGTCGGTAGCGTTCCTCGAGGCCGGGCTCCTGGCCATCGGCCAGACGTCGGCGGTTAAGCGCGCGATTGACGCCAAGGTGTCAGGCCAGAACGTCACGACCAACGGTGAACTGATGAAGTACGTCAACGACATTCGCGGCGGCCAGAGCGCGTGGGCCGTGGGCCGCATGGACGCGATGAAGCAGCAGGCCGACATGCCCGAACAGGTCCTACAGTACAGTCCTGCCGTCCAGTGGGTGGCCCTGACGACGCAGATCAACGGGGGCGTGACCGGTTCGATCCGTGCCGATACGCTCGACGATGCCGCGGCCGAGAACCTTCGCGATGTCATCCGCGGCGGGCTGGCCATGGGGCGTCTGGTCTCTGGGCAGGATCAAACATTCAAGACGCTTCTGGACTCGCTCCAAATGTCGGGCACGGGCAAGACGGTGGCGCTCACATTCTCGGTATCACCCGAGATGGTGGATGTGCTGGCCGGGCTCGCGCAGCTGTCAGACCTGCAGCCCAAGCCGGCGACCACGCCGGATGCGAAGACTCAGTAGGACTCCAGCCGAAAGGCTGACAGGCCCGGGCGGTTCCTCACGGAATCGCCCGGGCCTTTTGTTTTTGGTAGACTCTGCCGACCCGTGAAAACCTACGTGTTCTTTTATGGCACCTTGATGGCCGGCTTCGACCGTCGGCGTCGGGCCGGGATTGACGATCGCCTGGCGTACATCGGCCGAGGTTGGGTGAAGGGGAATCTGTACGACCTGGGCCTGTATCCAGCCGCCGTACCCGCCGAAGGCGGACGCATCTGGGGCGAACTCTACGAGACGGATGCCCCTGAGCCTGTGCTGGCCGCGCTCGACGCGCTCGAGGGGTATCACCACGGGGATCTCGATCGGTCGTTGTATCAGCGCCAGATAGTCGAAGTGACGCTCCCCGAAGGCGCCACCGTCGATTCATGGGTGTACTTCTACAACGCCCCCATCGGCCAGGCCTCACGCATCCCGTCGGGCGACTACTTCGAACACTTTAAACATCGATAGCAGCTCCCCAGTTCCCCAGCGATATGATCGGTTCTTATGTCCGTTGTGATCGTCGGCGCAGCCCGCACAGCCATAGGCCGCTACGGCGGCACCCTTCGTCAAACCCATCCCGCTGACCTCGGCGCACGCGCTGCGAAGGCCGCGCTCGAACGCGCCAACGTCCCACCGGAGGATGTTGATGAAGCGCTGTTTGGCCACGGCCGACAGGCCGGCTCGGGGCCGAACCCGGCCCGGCAGGTGTGCCAACGCGCGGGCCTGCCGTTCACGGTGCCCGCGCAGACCATCAATCAGGCGTGCGCGTCGGGCATGCAGACCGTGGCGCTGGGGGCGCAGGCGATCTTGCTTGGCCAGTCGCGCATCGTGCTGGCAGGTGGCATCGAGTCCATGAGCCGGATGCCATACCTCGTGGACGCGGAAGATGCCAGGTGGGGCCACAAGATGGGGAACTTCACCTTGGTGGACGCCATGTACCGCGATGGCTTCCGCTGCTCGCTCTCGGGCCTCATCATGGGAGAAACTGCGGAGATCCTCGCGCGGCAGTACGGGATCACTCGCGATGAATCGGACGCCTACGCGTGCGAGAGCCAGCGTAAGGCCGAAGTCGCCATCGCGACCGGTCGCTTCAAGGACGAAATGACTGCGGCGCCTGGCCAGGATGCCAAAGGCAAACCTGTGGAGCTCGAGGTGGACGAACATCCTCGCCAGGGCGCCACAGTCGAAGGCCTTCGAAAACTGCCGCTCGTGTTTCCTCAGGTCGAAGGCCAGAGCGGTATCATCACGGCAGGCTCGTCCTCTGGAATCACGGACGGTGGGGCGGCGCTGGTCCTGGCCCATGCGGACGAAGCAAAACAACGCGGCCTCACACCGATGGCCCGCATCGTCGGCTGGGCCACAGCAGGAGTTGACCCGCGCATCATGGGCATCGGTCCCGTGCCTGCGGTGCGGCGCCTGTTCGCGCAGACAGGCCTGACGATGGACGATTTTGATCTGGTGGAGATTAATGAGGCCTTTGCACCGCAGGTACTCGCCGTGTTGAACGACCTGCCGGTGCCAGCCGACCGGCTCAACGTCAACGGCGGCGCCATCGCC
>SYFT01000019.1 GCA_005799825.1 Acidobacteriota bacterium
TGCGGTCTCTCGACTATGCCACGGAAGAAACGGCAGTGGTGGAATTGGACTTGGAGGCAGAGTCGCCGGCCTTCTATGGAGCGGAGGAAGTGACCGAACAGGTTATCACTCATGAACCCGATGGTGCCGGTCGGCGCCAGCACGGTGGCCTGCGCGTTGCGGTAGCCGTACGCCTCACCCAGTTCGACGCACTCCTCCCAGACTTCCTTCGCGCGATTCATCAGCGGCTTCGGGACGTGGGTCTTGTCGATGTCCTTGATGGCCGACCTATGCTTGCGCATGACGCGCAGCATCGGCTCACGGTTCTTCTCGTAACCAGGAAACGCGCCGCCGTGATCGCGCGCCACACGCGCGCTCTGGGCGAACGCCGCGCCGTGCATGATGGCGGTAATCGCCGCGGAGTAATCTCGACCGGCATCGCTGTCGTAGGGCATACCGCGTGACATGAGCAACGCGCCCAGGTTCGCGTACCCAAGGCCCAGCGGGCGATACGCGTGGCTGTTGCGCGCAATGGACGGCGTCGGATAACTCGAGTTGTCTACCAGGATTTCCTGCGCCGTGATGAACGTACGGCACGCGGCTTCGAACGCGGTGAAATCGAAGTCGCCGTCGGCATCGATGAACTTCATCAGATTGATCGACGCGAGATTACACGCCGAATCATCCAGGAACATGTACTCGGAGCACGGATTGCTCGCGTTGATGCGCGACGTGTTCGGGCACGTGTGCCAGTCGTTGACCGTGGTGTCGAACTGCATGCCGGGGTCGCCGCACACCCAGGTGCCTTCGGCAATCTGCCGCATGAGCTCGCGCGCCTTGTACGTGTCCACCACGTCGCCGGTCGTCACACTCCGCGTCTGCCATTCACCATCGTCGAGCACCGCGCGCATGAACTCATCGGTGACGCGCACGGAATTATTCGAGTTTTGGAAAAACACCGATCCGTAGGCCACGCCCGTGAACGAGCCGTCGTAGCCGGCATCGATCAGCGCCCACGCCTTTTTCTCTTCTGCAACTTTGCAGTTGATGAACTCGACGATGTCGGGATGTTCGGCGTTGAGGATGACCATCTTGGCCGCACGGCGTGTCTTGCCGCCCGACTTGATGACGCCGGCAAAAGCATCAAACCCCTTCATGAACGACACCGGACCGGACGCCGTACCGCCACCAGCCAGCACTTCCTTTGAGGAGCGGATCGCCGAGAGATTGGACCCGGTGCCCGACCCGAACTTAAAGAGCATGCCTTCGGTCTTGGCTAATCCAAGGATCGACTCCATCGTGTCCTGCACGGCGTTGATGAAACACGCCGAGCACTGCGGGGCTTTCTCAAAGCCGCAGTTGAACCAGACGGGGCTGTTGAACGAGCCCTTCTGATACACCAGCAGGTGCTTCAGGTCATCGCTGAACGCCTGAAGATCGTCTTCCGAGGCGAAGTAGCCCTGCTCGCGCGCCCATCGCGTGATCGTATCGACCACGCGGCCCACGAGCTGCTTCACAGACCGTTCACGATCCGCCGCGCCGAGCTGGCCGCGGAAATATTTCGACACCACGATGTTGGTGGCCTGCTGCGACCAGGCTTTCGGAAACTCGACGTCACGCTGCTCAAACACCAGCTCGCCGCGTTCGTTGGCGATCAGGGCCGCGCGCAACTCCCACTCGACTTCGTCAAACGGATCGACACCGTCGGTACTGAAATAACGCTCAAACTCAAGCCCCGCTATTGACGCGCCCCGTTCGAATGTCCGCGTCGCTTCCCCCGTCGTGGCTGCTGTGTTCTGCGCTGTCTGCATCGATGTGACCCTTATCTTTCGTACACGGCCCCGCATCCGTCACGGACACGGTCCTTGATTACCCAACCAACGAACCTACCTCTACCGACGCCAGCAACAGGAGCCCTCCTCCTGATATTTCGAGGAGGCAGAAGTCACGATCGAGACGCTGGGAAGCCCCGATTCGGCTGTTGCGATGCCGGGTCACGAATATGCGCCCCACACGTTACGAAGTCAAGACGGAAACCCACTCCATATGGTGGATGTTTCGGCTCGAGGACGCCACATCTTGAGATACCCGCACAAGTACGGCCCTTTTTTCACCTGCCCTATTTTTTGAGGACGACGCGGCCGCAGGCGTCGAACTAGAATCGCAGCGCCAGAAAGCGAAGATACCACGAATGGTCACGCGGCGAAAGCCGCCAGATCGACCTGATACAGTGAGGCCGATGGACGGATCCTTGAGCGCGGTCCCAGCGTCGCCGGTCTTTGACGCCACGCTGGGGAGTCCTCCAGCCACGATGTTTGCCGCGCTTCAGGCCATCGCCGTCTGCGGCATTCCCACGCAGGTCGTCGTCGCCACGGCGCTCATCCTCGGCACCGGCATGGCGCCTCTCACGCCGGACGGTTTGTCACTGGAGTTCGTCGCCACAGTCAGTTTTTTGGATACGGCGCTTGTGGCCATCCTCATTCGCGTTTTCCTGATGGCCGGCGGTGAGAACTCACGCAATGTGTACCTGGGGCACCGGCGGCCGTCAGGCGAGATCTGGCGCGGGCTTGCGCTGGTGCCGGTGGCGTTCCTGGTGGTTGTCGGACTGGTCTCGGCGCTGCGCGCGATGGCCCCCTGGCTGCACAACGTCAAGGTGAGTCCACTCGAAGCGTTCATGGGCAATCCCCTCGACGCGGCGATCTTCGCGGTCGTCGTGATCCTGGCTGGCGGCGTGCGCGAAGAGTTGCAGCGCGGGTTCATCCTGCATCGCTTCGGCCAACGGCTGGGTGGCATGTGGGTGGGCAACCTGGTGTTCGGCGTGGCATTCGGCCTGCTGCACTTCGACCAGGGCTGGGACATCGCGCTCGTCATTGGCCTGCTCGGTCTCGCCTGGGGCGCGTTCTACATCCGGCGCCGTTCCATTGTCATGTCAATCGCAAACCACGCCGGGTTCAACGCCGTGCAGGTGCTGCAACAGGTGCTCGCGGCTTCCCTGGGCCTGGGCAAGTGATCACATGTGAGCCGTGCCGGCGGTGCTGACCAGACGCCTGTTCGCGCTCGCACTGCTGGCCCTGCTCACGCTGCCCGCCGTCACGACGCGCATCTACGCGTCGGACGAAGTGGAATACTTCGCGTTCCTGCGCTCACTGGTATTCGATCACGACCTCAGCTTCGAAAACGAGTATCAATATTTCCATGACGCCGGCGCTGGTGGCCCCGGCTTTCATGAGACGTTCCTGGGTGATCGCTACACACAAGCGGGCCGCCGCCTCAATTTCGCCACGATCGGCCCAGCGCTGCTTTGGGCACCCTTTTACGGAGTCGGTCACCTGGCGGCCGTTGTGACCGGTGCACCGCGAGACGGCTACAGCCAGCCCTACATCACGGCCGTGGCGTACGGGTCGGCGGTCTACGGTTGGCTCGCTATCTTTCTTTCGGTTGCCATCGCGCAGCAATGGTTCGGCCGCAGCCTCGGTGCGGCCCTGACCGTGCTCGTCGGCACGCCGCTGTTCTTCTACATGTACATCGCGCCGCCCTTCTCACACGCCTGCGCCACGTTCGCCGTGACGCTTTCACTCTGGACGTGGCTGCAGATACGAGAGACGTGGTCCCTCCGCGGCGTGTTACTGCTGGGGCTTACCGTGGGACTGATGGCCAACATGCGCGATCAGGCGGGCCTCTTCGCCATCGGCCCTGCGCTGGATTTTGCGCGCTGGGCGTTCAAGCGCGGCGACTGGCTCCGTGCGGTGCGCCTTGCGCTCGTCGGCACGGCGGCGGTCGTCATCGGGTACGCGCCGCAGCTGCTCGCGTCGCGCGCGGTCAATGGACACGTGGGTCCCCACGAGTCCATCAGCAACAAGATGTCGTGGTCGTCGCCGCATGCGTTCGGCGTCCTGCTTGATCCGGCACATGGCTGGCTGCTGTGGACGCCCCTGGCGCTCCTCTCACTCGCGGGCCTCGTGGCGCTCGCGGCCGGACGCGTGCGCACCTCAAGCCCCACATCAAGCCCCGATGGCCGCTGGCTGGGCGTCTGCCTGCTCGCGATCGCCGCGCTCCAGATCTATATCAACGGCGCAGTGGAGTCGTGGTCGGTGGCGGGCTCGTTCGGCCATCGTCGTTTCGTCGAGTTGTCGCCGCTGCTGGTCATTGGCTTGGCGGGCCTGTGGAGCCTCGCCGCATCCAGTTCCACACATCGTCGCCCGCGCCAGACCCTCTGGGGGCTGATCGCGCTCTGTGTGTGGTGGAACCTCGGGCTGATGATGCAATTTGGCACCCACCGGATGGATCGCATGGCCCTCAGTCTGAGAGACAATGCGTGGCAGACGTTTGTCGAATTGCCTCGTGATGCGCCGTCGCTGGTCTGGCGGTACTTCACCGACCGCAACTCGTTTTATCGCCAACCACGCCAGTGAACATTCTTTCGTTTGCCGACACCCGCTTCCCTATCGAACGCGCCAATGGCGTCCAGACGATGGCGACGTGCAGGGCGATGGCGGCGCGGGGCCATCAGGTCACGCTGCTGGTGCGGCCGGACACGGCCGTGCCACCCCGTGATCCGTTTCAGTTCTACGGCGTCGCGCCCGTCTCCACACTCGTGATCGAAGCGGTGGCGGCACGTGGGGGCGCGAGGGGCCGGCGCGTGCATCTGCTGTGGACGGGATTGCGACGGGCGCTGTCAGGAGGTGTGGATCTGGTCTTCACGCGCGACCTGGAACTAGCCGCATTGCTGGCACGCGTACCCGCGTCCCTGCGGCCGAAGCTCGTGTATGAATCACACGGCATCGCGCCGGTCGTCAGCGCCTCGATGCCTGCGCTGCTGGGACGGCCCGACCTGGCGCCATCGGGCAGGAAGATCGCGCGTCTCGACCATCGCGAAGCGCTCGTGTGGCCGCGCGCCGATGCGTACGTCACCATCACGCAGACGCTGGCCGACGACCTCGCTGCGCGATACGGACTACGCGATCGGGTCTTTGTCGTGCCTGATGGTGCCAGCCCGGCAGCGACGGCTCACGCTTCGTCACCACAACACAACGCCGGTGCTCACACGCGGGTCCGCGCCGCCTACGCCGGGCACCTGTACCCGTGGAAAGGCGTTGACGCGTTTGTACAGGCGCTAGCCGCAGTACCCGAGGTGGATGGACTGATTGTGGGCGGACACCCCGGCGAATCTGACCTCGCTCGAGTGACGGCGTTAGCGCAGTCTCTGAATTTGGGCACTCGCCTCACCATCACCGGATTGCTGGCGCCACACGAAGTGGCCGCGGCCCTCGCCACCGCTGACATCTTCGTACTGCCCAACACGTCCACTGCCATCTCCGAGCGCTACACTTCACCACTGAAACTGTTCGAGTATCTTGCGTGCGGCGGCGCAATCATCGCGTCGGATCTGCCGGCGCTCGGTGAAGTGCTGGCGCACAACGAGACCGCGCTGTTCGTCCCACCCGGCGATGCGGCCGCGCTGGCCGCGGCACTCTCGGCCCTGGCCGCAGACCCAGCTCGGCGGCGGCGCCTCGGCGCGGCCGCCCAACTGCTGTCACACGACTACACGTGGGACCGGCGTGCCGAACGGCTCGATCAGGCCTTTGCGGCGGCGGTATCCGCATGATCTCTCCTGCACTCTTGACGGTGGCGCGGTGTCCGGAATGCCGCATCGCGCTTGCGCCACAGCCGCCTGGTGCGGTGTGCCCCACGTGCCGGCGGGTGTTCGACGGGTCCCGCGGCTACCTGGATCTGAGGCCTATTGAAGCGTTTGCCGAGCAGACGAAGTATCTCGACAAGTCGCTGCATGTGGATGCACGACACGAGACTGTGGCGCCGCCCTTGCTCGGGTCCAAGATTCGCAACGACCAGTTGCGCGCGTTTCTCGAACTCGCGCCAGGAGATCGCGTGGTGGATTTGGGCTGCGGCAGCGGCCGCGCCATGATCTGGAATCGTGACACCGGCGCGTCGTTCACTGGCGTCGACATCAGCGCCTTCTTCGCAAGCGAATCACTCGACCAGTGCGACCTGCTTCTGGGTGACCTGCGACGCCTGCCGCTCGCCGACGCCGCCTTCAACAAAGTCTGGTCCCTCGACGTGCTGGAACACCTCTCGCCGCAAGCCCTGCGCGACATGCTGGCGGAAGCGAATCGCGTGCTGGCGGATGGCGGCGCGATGTTCGTCTACACACACGTGCGCAAGAACGGTCCGCTCGCGTTGGGTGTGCGCCTTGTCAATCGCCTCGCCGACCTCCTCCATCGTCTCGGCCTGCTGGACCTCGGCACGGAGCGGCTCAGAAAATCTGATCACCTCAATCCGATCGCAGACCACGACGACCTGCGCCGCGTGGCGGCAGCGGCCGGGTTCGAGGTGGAGCGCATCACGTACTACACGCCGATCATCGGCGCGTTTGTCGAAAATATCCTGACGCGCATGGCCGAACAGTTCATGGCGCGGCGCTCAAGAACGGCCGGAACCGGCGGGGCCGACGCGGGTGCGGCCGTGCGGGCGGCAAGAAAGGACGCTAAGACGAGGCTGCGGAAACGTGGACTGATCTACTGGGCCACGCGCGCAGCGACCGGGCTGATGTATCTCGACGTGTGGCTCTGGGGACGTTTTTCCTCCGGCCCGTTTTTCGCGCGGCTGCGCAAATTGCCCCGCACGACGCCCTGACATGCGCATCGTCTACGCCGCGCTCGATCAGCAGGTCCCCGGCACGCTGGGCGGATCGGTGCACGTGCAGGCGGTCGCTGAAGGCCTGGCCGCGCTGGGCCACCAGGTGCATGTGGCGGTGGCACAGGGCGGGCCGTGGCCCGCTGGGGCGGTGCACTGGCATGCGATGCAGCCGCCCCTCGGCCGATCGGAGCTGCGATGGATGCGCGCGGGAGCCGTAACTGATCTGGCTCGCCGGGTGGGCGCCGATGTCGTGATGGAGCGCTATTACAACTTCGGCGGTGAAGGCGTCACCGCCGCACAACGCTTGGGCGTACCGTCGGTCCTCGAAGTGAACGCCCCGGTCATCGACTATCCGGGTTCGGCAAAGTCACGCATTGATCGCGCGTTGCTCGTCGAGCCCATGCGCCGATGGCGCGATGCGTTATGTCGGCACGCCTCGCTCCTTGTCACTCCCAATATTCACATCCTCCCGTCATGGCTCGATCGCGCCAAGGTGCTTGAGACGGAGTGGGGCGCCGATGTGGATAACTTCCACCCGAACGCAAGCGGCTCTCTGCCGTTCACGCGTGACCCCGCTCGTGTCTTGTGCGTGTTTGCCGGCACGTTTCGTTCCTGGCACGGTGTCGCGCAGATGGCAGCATCGCTCGCCCGCCTGCATCGTCAGGGTGAACATCGCCTGGGCGCGGTGTTCATCGGCGATGGCCCGGAGCGAGCTGCTGCCGAGCAACTGACGCGCGAGGTCCCCGGCGTGACGTTCACCAGCGCCGTGCCTCACGACCAGTTACCACCGTGTCTGGCCGCCGCCGATATCGGCGTGGCACCGTTTGACCCTGGCAGACACAAGCCGCTTGCGCTGGGGTTCTATTGGTCTCCGCTGAAGATTTTTGAGTACATGTCGGCGGGACTCCCGGTCGTGGCACCGCGCCTTCCGCGCATCGCCGGCCTGGTCGGCGACGGCAACGAAGGGCTGCTGTACGACCCCGCTGATCCGCGGACGCTTGATGACGCGTTGGTCCGGCTCACGGATAAGGCACTGCGTGAGCGTCTGGGTCGCGCCGCTCGGGCTCGCGCTGTCGCGCAATACAGTTGGCGGGCGCATTGCACGCTCCTTGACACGCGCCTCCGCGCGCTTCTCACCGATCGCGCTGGGACGAAGAGATGACACCCCTGCGCGTATTACTCGTGACCGATTCGTTTCCGCCTGGTTCCGGCGGCTCCGGCTGGAGCACGTTCGAACTGGCGCGCCAGCTCCGCCGGCGCGGCCATGCTGTGCAGGTGGTGCATGCCAAACCCGGCACCGCGAACGGCGTGCATCACACCGAGTACGAAGGCGTGCCAGTCACCGAGTTTCGCGTCAACGTCCCCAATGTGCCGGTGCTGCGAAACGTCCTGAAGAACGAGCGCCTGTGGGCCGCCCTCAGCCGGTATCTGGCCACCCGCCTGGCTGCCGAACCCACCGACATCGTCCACGCGCAGCATGTGATGACGACGGTGCCGGCGGTGCGTGCGGGGCGTCGCGCCGGCGTGCCGGTGGTGGCCACCGTACGCGACTACTGGCCTGTCTGCTACTGGTCAGACCTGATCGTGAGCCCGTCAGCGGCCGCGCTGTGTCCGGCGTGCACCGTCGGCGGCATGCGCACCTGCATCCCGCCGCGTGCCGGCGCGCTGGGGAAGGGCGCTTGGACGCTGATTCCGTACATGCGACGTAATCTCGCGACAAAACGCCGCGAACTCGCACGGGCGGACGCCGTGGTGGCTGTGAGCACCGCCATCGCGCGCGACCTGCGCGAACGGGCGCTCGAACTCTCGAATGCGCGCGTTGAAATCATCCACAATCCCGTGGATATGTCAGGGCTGACTCCGGTCGCGCCGTCTTTGGCCGAGGCCCATGTGCTTTATGCCGGAAAGCTCGCTGTCAACAAGGGTGTGCAGTTTCTGCTTCCGGCACTTGACGAGGCTCGGATCGACTGGCCGCTCGTGGTCATTGGCGACGGCCCGATGCGGGCAGAGCTGGAGGCACAGGCACAGCGCTCGGGTCGCCAGGTGCGTTGGCGTGGCTGGCGCGATCGTCACGAGGTACTGGCTGCCATGCGTGCGGCCACCATGCTCGCGTTTCCGTCGTATGGTCCAGAGTCGCTCAGTCGCGTCCTGATCGAGGCGTCGGCGTTGGGCCTTCCGATCGCGGCAATGGACACCGGCGGCACCGGCGACATCATCAGGCACGACGAAACGGGGTTGCTGGCGGCGACGACAAGTGGGTTCGCGCGCGACCTGGCGCGGCTTGCGGCCGATCCGCCGTTGCGGGCGCGGCTGGGCGCCGGCGCGGCGGCCCACGCACGGACCCACTTTGAGGCCTCGCGCGTCGGCGAACGAATTGAGGCGCTGTACAACTCGATCATCGACGCGCGGCCACAGAGGCCAGGAGCGCGGCAGTGAGGGTCGTCGTGATCGCACGCGCGGTCCGGCCACTGCATGGCGAGGGGGGCCTTGAGCGGTCTGTCCATGATTTGGTGCGGCACCTGGCCGCGCGGCAGGTGCACGTCACGCTGATCACCCCGCCGCCCACAAGCGTGCGGCGCAGCGGAACCGGCGATCCGTTTGCGTCGCCGCACATCATGCTTCGGCATGTGCCGTATTCGACGTTTCCCCTGGCGAATCGTCGAGGTACGACGATTCTCGATCGGAGCACGGCGTATCCGCTGTTTGGATGGAGGGCCGGTCGTGTCGCACTCGAGCTTGCGCGAAGAGAAGGCGTGGACATCGTTCACGCGTTCGGCACCAGTGGCCTGGGCTACGCGATAGGCCGCCGCGCGGGCGACCCGCCGCTGGTCGTCAATCCGCAGGGGATGGAGGAGTTCGGCGCGTCCTCTGTGGCACCTCCAGGCCTGAAGCGCTGGGGCTACGCACCGCTGCGTGCGGCTGTGCGCGCCACCACGCGGCGCGCGGCAGCCATCATCGCCACGGATCGGTCGATCGTGCCATTCGCCGAACGCCACCTTCGCCCGACACCTGGCCAGTTGATCACCATTCCGAACGGTATCGACCTGGTTGACATGGGCGCGTTGGCCGGACCGGCGGAGGGGCAGTTGCTGCGTCAGCGCCACGGCATCGCGGCAGACGACATGGTGCTGCTCAGCGTTGGCCGTCTGGAACACAACAAGGGCTTTGATCTGCTGGCGCAGGCTCTGGGCCGGGCCGCGCGACCGGGCGGCCCGCTGGCCGGCCTCGGGTGGCGCTGGGTGCTGGCGGGCGCAGGTCCCTATCAAGCCGCGATTCAATCGGTGGTTGAGGCCGAAGGCCTCGGGCCGCACGCACTGTTCGCAGGTCGCGTCTCCGATGCCGATTTGCACGCGTGGTACGAAGTCGCCACGGTCTTCGTGCATCCGAGCCGCTACGAAGGCAGCTCACTGGTCACGCTCGAGGCCATGGCGCACCGGCGCGCGATCATCGCAACTCGAGCGGGTGGATTGCCCGATAAAGTTCGGCCAGGCGTGAATGGCTGGCTGGTGAATGTTGATTCAGTGGAGGGCCTGACGCGCGCGATTGCCGAAGCGGTCTCGGCTCGTGGCGCACTCGTGTCGATGGGAGAAGCCAGCCGACGAATTGTCGACGAAGAATTTTCGTGGACGGTGCTTGTGGAGTCGTACTTGGACGCGTACGCCGCGCTCAGGGCGTCAACACCTTCACCGTGAGCCTCCAGGCGCTGCACCGCACACGATGGCGCGCCTGGAGGTGTTCTGATCGACCGTGACCTGCACCAGCGCGCGCATGGGGTGCACACCGAGATCAAGCAGCGCGGACTTATAGTCGCCGTTGTCGTTCACCGTCACTTCCACACGAGACACGTACGTTCCCGGCGGGGCGTCGAGGGGCAGCACCTGACTGTCGCGCGCCATGGTCCGTGCCATAACGCGTGCATTCGCCACCTGTCCGGCACGAAATGATTGGGCCGTAACCTTCAAGTCGCCTGTGCCACGGGCGTTAAAGAGCGTTGGCGCCGCCGGTCGATCGCCGACCGTATAGAACGTGACCCGCGACTCAAAGGGTCGATAGTTGTCGATGCGGAACGTCACCCGACCATCAACGGGCAGCGTCGAAATGTCCTGCCAGCCCTGAGCACCGAGGTTCAGGCACGTGCCGGACGACGTCAACTCGAAAAACGGAAAGAGCCGCATGTCGAATGGCACACGGAATCCATCGGCCAGACGCAGGACAAACGTCTCGACGTTCCCGCTGGGACTCACAACCGCCATTACGGCGCCGTCGCTGGTCCGTCCCTGCTCCTTCCCGCCGATCCAGATGACCGCGGTCTGGCTGTCGGCCTGCACGCGAATCTCAGCGGGAGCACGGGCGTCCGTCGTCCCGACGGTGGCGCCGCTCGCGAGCGACACATTCACCTCGTTCCCCCCTGGCGCCTCAAGAGCAGACCCGCGCGCGCCGGCCACGCCGATGACTCCGTACGGCTCACCGACCTTGCGAAACACGCGATCGCGACTGACGCCGATGTACTCCCAGCCCGAAGGGTGAGACATCAACCCGGCCGTCGCCACCGGCGTGGCAGCGACCACCACGGTGTAGCCCTCACGGATTTCCAGCAGGTACTCCGCAAACGGCTCGGCGCTGAGTGCCACCGGCTCCACGCGGTAGTCGAACTGTGCCAACTCCACGCGAGCCTGATCAAACAGGAACACCTTGTAGCCACGCTTTTGAATGGCCACCACCTGCTCGGGCACGGCCGGCACCATGACGATGTCGCGCCCTGCTGCGGCGCCCTCACCAAACAGCTTGTAGTTGAGCATCATGTTGGTGGGATACTTGTCTATAATAATGGCGCTTTTGTCGGGCAACCGTTCGAACAACGCGGTGAAATATCGGGTCTCAAAGGTGCGCCTGTGGTGATCGTTGGCGACGTAGTTGGCAGCCACCTGAGAGGCGGGCACGCCCATGCCGAGAATGAGGGCCACGATGGCTCCTGTCCGACCGCGCCACGACCAGATCGCCTCAAGGCCGAACGCCGCCAGCAGCCACAACATGAGGAATGCGGACAGCATGAACCCCTCGTCCTCGTTCGAACTCATGTTCACGGTCAGCGCCATCACGCCGAGTGCGCCTCCGATGCACAACACCGCGTCGCGCGCCCGACGGCGCAGCAGTGCGACGGCGCCCAGCACGACCAGCGCCAACCCGGGCCATGTCAGCTCGCGAACCACCAGGCTCGCCACCACCGGCACCCGAGTATGGACCGCGTCCGCCGCGGCGAACGCGCCGATCTCGTTCGCGTACCGCCGCGCCGTCACCACGTCCACCAATTCGCTGAACGTGGTGGCTCTGGCCTCGAGATAGGGTGCGTCCTGCAGGGTTCGAATCAGGATCAGGGAGTACTGTGAAAAGCCCACGGCGAGGAGTCCCACGGTCAGCAGCAGCGTGCGTGGGGCCAGCGCCAACCGCGCGTTGGTCATCAAGGCGTGCAGGACCAGGGCCGGCAGAATCGAAATAATGATCAGGTGATTGCCGATGCTGATGGTGAAGACGGCGATCGCCCAATAGAACAACGACCGGCGGCCGGTCTGGCTCCAGCGCAACAACAACACCACGCCTGCGCAGACGAGCGCGGCAGTGAGGGTATACCCCTTGGCATATTGCGACTTCGCCCAGAAGGCGCGGCCAAGGCCACAGGCCAGCGCGGCAAACGCAGCCACGGCCGGACGGGTGCCCAGCGCGCGCGCGGCGAAGTACAGGAAGAACACCGCCAGCGCTCCGAGCAGGGCCGACAGCACATTCATCCGGAACGCGAGCGTGCCCCAGGAGATGTAGGAAAACAGGTGAGAGACCATGACGTACATCGGATACCCCGGCGCGTGCGGAGTTCCGAGGACTTTCCCGACGAACGAAAACTTCGCGGCGTCACCCATGCCGAACAGGCCCGGATAGATCGTGACGAAGTACACCTGGAAAATGAGGAACGCCACGCCAACCGCGAGAATGCGATCAGACCAACAGAACCGCGATACTGACACCACGCTAGAAGGCCTCGCCGATGCTTAGGTGAAACTCCCACCCGCGTTCGCGTTTACCGTTGAATATCCGGCGGTCAAGCTTGAAACCGAAATCCATCCGCAGCGGACCGAGCGGCGATCGATAACGAATGCCAAGGCCCGCAGCCCCGCGAAAATCGCCCGGCCGGATGTCACTGGCCCGAGCGAACACGTTGCCCCCGTCGATAAACCCCACCAATGACACACTCGTGAGCACTTGCGTTCGCACCTCTCCGTTCATCACCACCAGGCCGTTGCCGCCATTCGACAGGCCCGTGGCGTTCAGGATGCCTGCCACGCCGATCCGGTCCTGCTGGAATCCTCGTACACTCGTGCTGCCGCCTGCAAAGAACCGTCGTCCTGCAGGCAGATCGGCCACCGTATCGGTCAGCGGCTGCCCGTCGGGTCCGAGGATCGGCATGCCGTTGGCGTCGAGCCTGGTCACCTGCCGTTCGAGGCCTCGCGCCACGCCCACCTGAATGCGCCCCGCCAGCACCACACGAGCCACGCGCGTGATTCGCCGGAACCCGGTGGCCTGAAAGAATGCCTTCACAAAGCCGACCTGCGATCCCAACGACCGCGAGGCGATCTCGGCATCGGCGCTAAGCCATCCGCCGCCGGTCGGGTCCAGGAAGTCGTCGCGACTGTCCCACACGACGCCGCTCGAGATGGACGACAGGCGAATCTGCGGAAACAGCCGGTCGATCAACGGCTGGTCCTCCTCGGAAATTCGAGTGTCAAAGAGCCGCGTCGAATCCAGCGCATAGCGGCCAAAGACACTGAGCCTCGAGGACAGTCGCCGCAGTGCCTCGGCGTTGGCTGCGCGCCGCACAAAGGTGAACGAGGTGCGGATCGCGCGTTCGGCAGTGGTGCTCACCACGATGTCGGTGTTGGTCCCCCAGGCGCGGGCCGCACGGTAACTGCCGGTCACGCGGTACTCGCTCAGCACAAAACCACGGCCGTCGCGTGCTGGATCATCAGGGTCGTTCCTGGGGCGCAGACTCAGCCGTGAAAACAAGTTAATCGATCGGTTGCCGCCAAACAGGTTCCGCCGGCCGACCTCGAGGAACCCTCGGGGCGCAAACTCGAAACGATCTTCAACGCCTCCTTCGACGGTGCGGGGCGTGCGACCGAATTCAATGCCGCCGCCGTACCCGATTGTGGTGGCCGATGACTCCTCGACGGACACGATCACGTCTACCCGGCCATCACCGGCGGTCTCGGGTCCCTGCGTGATGCTGACGCGCCGGAAGATTGCGAGGTCGTTGAGGCGCCGCTGGCTCTCGGCCCGCACGGCCTGCCCCAGCGGCTGCCCCAGCTTGAGAGTGACCTGGCCAAGAATCGTCGCGGTGCTGACGCGCGAGTTCCCTGCCACGATCACATGATCCACGATGATCTGGCGGCCCTCGTTGATCATGAAGGTCGCGGTGTAGCGCGGTCCACCGCTGAGCACAACGTTGACCGTCGCCGACTGGAACCCGGCGTTGCGATAGAGTGCTTCGACGTTGTTGCGATCGGCCCTCACCTGCGCGTCCCGAAGCGGCTCACCCGTTCGCGACGCAATCGCTTGGCGCACCTCGGACTCTTCAAACTGGCTGGCGCCGACAATGAGGATATCGCCGACGGTCCTGGCCGGCCCCTCGACAATGGTGAGGTGCACCACCACTTCGCCATCCTGATCGGCTCGCGTGGATGGCACCTCCTCGGGGATCACCTCAACCGTCGCGGCGTAGCCGGCGGTCGCGTACGCGGCGATCAGAGCCTGCACGCGGCCTGTAGCCACGTCGTCCCGGAAGAGGTCACCCTGCGAAAGCGCCAACAGCGTCCGCACGTCGGGTGTAGTGATGAACGTGTTGCCGACGACCGTCACATCGCGAAGGCGATAGCGGCGTCCCTGAGCTACATTGACCGTCACGACGATGCGGCCGCCCCCGGGCTGCTCCTCGCGCCGCACGTCGACGCGCGCACGCCAATACCCACCGCGTCGCAAATTCGCCTCAATGCGGAACGCCGAATCTTCGAGTAAGTCCTCGTCGGCAGAATTCTCGCGACGAATGGGAATCCACTGGTCGATTCCCCCTGGCGGCAAGGGATCACCGGTGGCGATGATGTCGAAGATCGGCCCGGCCTCGACAGTGATGGTCAGGTCCACCACTTCGCCGTCACCCGTCGGAAAGTGGTTGGCTGACGCCTCATAATAACGGCGGGTCCGCAGGCGCTCGCCGACCGCGCGAAGGGCATCTTCAATCGCGCGGCGCCGGTAGGGGGCCCTCGGGGATACATTCAACGCCTCGAGTACTTCCGCAGCGGACAGGGGCGAATCGCCACCCACGGTAATGTTCCCGATCCGTTGCCTCGGTCCCGCTTCAACGGTCACCACGAGCGTGGCTGCGTGCACGTCGTGCCGGGGTTCCACCGTGGCCGCGACAACCGGGCGGTAAAACCCCTCGTCGGCGAGCAGCCGACCGACCGCCTCGATGGCCCCTTCGTTTTTCACCGCGGCCAGCCGCCGCCCGGTCTGCTCCATCACGGCCCGTTCCAGTGACCGTCCGTCCAGACCGAGCATTCCACGAAATTCGAGCCGGTCGATGGGATACCTGAGTGTCAACGAGAACAACACGACAACGCCCTCGGCATCGGCGTGTAGCGTCACCGCAACCGTTTCATATCGATCGAGGTTGCGCAGGTGCGCCAGGCTCTCGCGCACGGCCGCCTCACTCAACGGCTGGCCCCGACTCACTTCGAGCAACTCGAACAGGCTCGCCTGCGCGACGGGACGGCCCTCGATTTCCACACGGACGAGCGTCACGGTTCGTCCGATCCACCCACTGAGATCCGGCACGGTCTGCGTCTGCGACACCGCCGGCTGCGTCTGACCCGCCACCGCAGTCGCCTCCAGCGCGCCGTGCAGAAGCAGCAGGAACGACACGGCGAAGAACCTGCGGCCTCGCATGGTCAGAACCTGTACCTCACGCGGAAATCGAGGGCAAACGTCCCGTCCTGGTTTCGCGACAACACCCACGACATCTGGTCGTTCTGTGCGTACTCCAGCAGTAACATTTCGTAGTCGAGGCTGGCATTGTCGAGCGAGCGGGAGTACGTGAGGTACACCTTTCGCGAAATGCGCTGGCCGACGGTCACGCGCGCGCCAGGGTTGAGCTGCTGCAGGGTGGCATCCTGCCCCAGCAGGGGCGTGACGGTAAAGGTGTCGACCAGGCCGGTGCCCTCCACCACGCGGCCCACCTGCGTGGAGATCGGACTCGCCACCAGTTGCGCCAGCATCGAGGACATCAACCGGTTCTGCACTTCCTGAGGCGATTCAATGGCGCGCAGTTCAGCGCGCTGCAGATTAGGGTTCTGGCCGAGGATCAGGTACAACGCGTCAGTCTGCGACAACGGCGGATCAGAGCTCAGGTTGTAAGTGAACTTGTCCAGTGTGCCTGAAAAGGTCAGGTCGAGCCGGTATTCCTGCGACGGTTGCCGGATCTCGGTGCGCGCCTCGATGTCGAAGAAGGGCTCGATCCGATCGGGATTCGAGAACTCCACGTATCCGCCGATGGTGTAGCGGTTGCCGATGAATTCCGTCTCGCCGCGGTCGATCTCGACACGGCCTGAAAGCACCGGTCGGTCGAGGGTGCCCGCGAGTCTCAGGTCCGGCGATACCACAACGGTCGCGTCGCTGTCATCGATCACGAGCAGCCGCTGCCCCACCAGCTCGAGGTCGAAGCTGAGCGGTAACTCTGTCGCTACCACGGGGCCGGTGGTCAGTACTTCGCTGCCTCCGACATTGGCGAACCCGAGCAAACCCGCGTTGCTCTGCAGCCGTCGAGTATAGCGGACTTGTCGAAGGGTAATTTTGCCCGTCAGCGCCGCTGCTTCAAGCGACCCCGTCAACGAAAGGTCGGCATCAACGATGGACCGAAAGCCCTCCGGAAAGCGCAGGTCCAGGCCGGCGCCCCGCGCCGTAACACTCAACGCGCTCGGCATGAATCCGTCGAGCCCGATCGTGCCTCCAAACGCGATCTCACCGCCGCCGTTCCTCGCACCAGTGCCCATGCGTGCACGCAGGCCATCAAGCCGGATGCCGGCGGCGTCAAGTCGCACGGCGCCATGAATGTTGTCCAGGCTGTGCGGGAAGGACAAATGCCTGAGGCGGCCGTTGGACACGGTCGCACTCCCGTTGTAGATCGGAGCCTCGAAGGTGCCAGTGATGCGCGCCGCGATCGTGGCGTCGCCCGAACTTCGCAGGTCCTGGACCACGCTCTGCAGGACGGCCAGATTGCTCGCGCCATTGACCGACACGTCCAGCGTCGACGCCGCCCGGTTCACCACACCGCCAAGCGTGAGGCTGGTGCCTTCACCCGACAGGGTAAACGCTCCCGTCGATCCGGCGCAGGGGCCGGTCTGGGACGTCGGCACCACACCGCAAATCCTCAACATGTCTTCGGCAAACGACACGCGAAGCGGCACACGCTCGCCGCTCGTGCCGATCGGGTTCGACAGTGTGTAGTCAAACAGCTTCAAGTCCGCCTTCTCAATGGTCACGTCCACGCCGAGTCGTGACACGTTGGCCAGTTCGCCACGAAAGCGCACGGCGCCGCTGACCACAGCCTGTGTATAAGGCGAGAGTTGCGGAGCCAGAAACCTGAGGAACGGATCCACCGATGTCTCATTGAAGCGCAGCGAAAGATCGCCATCGTAGACATCGTTCATCGCCACCTGGCCCGATCCCGAGACCGACAAACGGTCGGACGCCACATCCAGCCGATCGATTCTGACAATGTCTTCTTCAATCACCATGTGGGCGGTCGCCTGGCCGATGCCTTCATCACCCCAGAACAGGTCGGTGATCGTCCCATCCCAGTCATATCTCGGATGCTCCGTGCTTCCGCTGCCCTGCATGGTGAAGTTCAACACACCGGTCAGGTTGGCGTTGGGCACCGTAAAGCTGACGAGCGACTCCACAGGGATCTTCTCGCCGTCGAACGTGAAGCTGTACGTGCCCCACCCGTCCCTAATCGATGGCCAGCCGACGTACGCCGCGCCACGCACGAACCCTGTGCTCTTGGTGACCTCGGCGCCTTCCACTCGCATCCCTTCGGGTTCAAAAGTCAACCGGCAGGTGAAGGACTCGAACGTTTCTTCCCACGCCGTCCCCGGCACCACGCGCAACAACCCGAAGCCTTCCGGTCCCTGATACCGTCCGTAGATTCGCACGTCGGCAAACAGCGTGCCCTCCACCGGCCAATCGTCAAGCTCGAAGAAATGCCGCCAGTCGACCAAGGGCCAGCGCTCGGCGGTAATGCGGGCGTCTATTTCTTCTCCCCCGTCGGCGCGCGGATATCCGAACGAATACTTGCCGTTGGCCACCAGCCGCGCTACGCCGTCGCCGAACACGCTGTTGCTCACATTGATGTAACTGTTTTCAATGGAAACATCCGCACGGCCACGGCCCCAGAGCACATCCCACGCGCGCAGTCCTTCTCCCTCAAACCTGCCGACGATGAGGGGACGGCTGAACCAGCGCGTGAGGGTGCCGTCAAACGTGCCGCGTCCGCCGATGTCGATCGCACTCGTCGGCGACCCGAACGTTGTCAGGACCGCGGCCAGGAGCCGGTCGCTGGCCTGCCAGTCGGTGCTGACCACGCGAAACGGGATGTCGGCGTTGTCGTTCCAGCCGGTGGCACCCGTGAACGACAGATGCGTTTCCGGAGTCGCGAGCCACCCGTCGCGCAACTCGATGCGATCGGGCGTCAAGCTGTAGGCCACGCGGCCTCCCACCGAGACGGGACCAAGCAGACGGTCCTTGAGGAACGGCTGTTCCTTCGGCGCGTACACGATCGTCTGCGGCAGTTGAGCGGCCGCGGTCGCGCGACCATCGGCTGACTGCGTGCGAATTTCTCCCTCGCCTGACATCTGGTCAAACCGGCCGCTCGGCCATCGCATCGTCTGCCATCCGTCAGCGCGGCTGGCCAGTTCGATGCCCTGCCAGTTCATCACCCGTCCGAACGCCGCCACATCAACTTGTTTGTAGGTAGCCGATAGATCCGCGATGGAGCCGCGCGTCCCACCATGCGAGTCGAGCACATAGAACAGTCGGAGTTCTCCACCGTAGAAGGGGCTGTCGGCACCGATGACTTCGAGCCGGTTCTGCATCCAGACGACCCGGCCCGCCAGTTGGGGAAAGTCCAGGCCGCTCACGGTGAATCCCGGCACCGTGAATCTGCCAGTCACGTCATACTTGCCGTTCTGGAACTTCTGGAACCGTCCTTTGTATTCGCCGCGGCCCGTCGCCGTGAAGTTCTGGCCGAAGAAGAAGATCTCTTTGAGCGGAGCAACGTCGAACCCGGTCGCGATCTCGAAGGACAACTCGGGCCACTTGTTCAGATTGATGACGCCGCTCATCTGGGACCGTGTGCCGGCCGTCGTCAGATCCAGTCCCTGGACGGTGAGCATGTTGCCCTCGTCAAAACTCATTCGCGCAGACATCGAGTCGAGGCGCATGGGCTCGTAGCTGAGAATATTGGTCACGCCGCCGCGAAACGCGACCGTGGCCACGTACTTGTCGAGACTTGCCGCGTGGGTGAAATTCACCGCCACCTGCTCAGCAGTGAAATCAAGTGGCTGGGCATGGTCGATGAGGCGGAACCAGCCGCCGCGCGCCCAGATGTAGTTGACGGTCGTCTTCATCTGACCCGGTTCACTCGCGCGGGGCTTGAGCCTCGGGACGTTGTTGCGGCTGCCGGGAAACATCTCGATCGTCATCGCCCAGCGGTCCATCTCGGCCTCGATGATCAGCTGCCGCCTGATGAGTGTCTGCAGGGGCACGCGCACCGCAATACGATCGGCTTTCAGAAACGGCGCTGCATCCGGCGTGAGGCCTTCAATGACAACGTCTTCCACAATGAACAGACCTGGCCTGAGCGAGGCGCTCAACCGGCCGATGCGGACCGGACGTTCCATGTACGCGGAAGCCGCCTGCTCGGCGCGTGACTTGAGATACGGACCGAGGTCGATGGTGTAGAGCGACACCAGCAGAGCCGCGCCGACAGCGGCGAGGACGAGCAACGTGCGCCGCGACCCCCGCAGGGGCCGCCATCGCCGCCGGGGTGGGGGCCGTACACCGGCCATTTGCGGCTCTCGGTCCGTCACCCTCCCAGCTTACCCGAGGCAGCCACTACTCGATGACAACGAGCAGGCGTCCGGCCTCGACCGAGATCCCCTGTGAAATCGCCACCTCGGTGACGATGCCGGCCTTTGGCGCGGTGAGTTCGTTTTCCATTTTCATCGCCTCAACCACCACCAGGCCCTGACGGTGCGCCACCTGATCGCCGGGCTTCACGAGCACACGAAGGACTCGGCCTGGCATAGGAGCCGTCACGCGCTGCTGGCCGGGTCCGCCCGCAACCCCTTGCCGCCCAAGCACGTGGCGACGGCCGTCGACCACGACCGACACGTCCAGGTGCGGCAACTGCACCAGCCAATCGCCACCGGACCCAGGCGTCGCGGCCGCATCCAGTGAACGGCCGTCGGCCACGAAGACCATCGACAACCCGAGATCGATAGGGCTGGCCTCGACTTCACGGGCCTGACCGTTCAGCACGATCCGGAACCTGCCGGTCTCGCCGATGCGCTCGACGGTGATCGATCGCTCGCGCCCTGCGACCTCAACGTCGAACTTCATCGCAGCGCCTCCAGGCGTGCGGCGCGCTGCCAGTGCCCGGCGGAGGGGGCCGTCGGAGCGCCGGCCGATGCCTGATGTGCGCGAAACCATGCGGCGAGCCCCGCCACCATGGCCGCGTCATCCGCGTCGCCATCCGTCACGTCCACAAAGGCCTGCCCCTTGCGCGCGGCCAGCATCGAATCGAGATAGGTCGTGTCGAACTGTCCGGCCGCGAACTCCGGCTGTGCCACAAGCCAGCGGAAAAACGGAAGGGTGGTGCGCACACCGATCACACGATATTCATCGAGCACCCGCGACAGACGCGCGATGGCATCCGGCCTGGTGTCGCTCCACACGATGAGCTTGGCGATCAGGGAGTCGTAGAAGAGCGGGATTGTAAAACCCGCGGCCACGCCGCGGTCGTCCCGCACGCCCGGCCCTCCGGGCACGTTGAGCGCGCGCACGAGACCCGGCGACGGCATGAATCCCTGATCAGGATCCTCGGCATAGATCCGGCACTCGATCGCGTGCGCCACCGGCGCCAGCGCGCGCTCCGGATCAATCGTCAGGCGCTCCCCCATCGCGATGCGCAGCTGCCAGTGCACCAGATCGATACCTGTCACGATTTCCGTGACCGGATGTTCCACCTGCAGGCGCGTATTCATCTCAAGGAAGTAGAACTTGCCTTTTTCATCGAGCAGGAACTCAATCGTGCCTGCGTTAGTGTAGCCCACGGTGCGCGCCACTGCGGCCGCGCACGCGGCCATCGCACGGCGTGTCTCGACAGTGAGCGCTAGCGACGGTGATTCCTCAACGACCTTCTGGTGCCGCCGCTGGATGGAGCACTCCCGTTCCACAAACGGCACAACCGTGCCGTAGTGATCCCCCAGCAGCTGAATCTCGATGTGCCGCGCCCTGGCCAGGCGCCGCTCAAGATAGACGGCCCGTTCACCAAACGCCGAGCCCGCCTCCGACCGCGCGGTGCGAATCGCCGGGAGGAGATCCTGGGGCGACTGCACCAGGCGCATCCCCTTGCCGCCGCCGCCGGCAACGGCCTTGACCAGCAGCGGATACCCGATGCGCGCAGCCTCAGCGACGAGGGCGTCGTCGGGCAGTTCCTCCGGGAACGGCTCTTCGGTGCCTGGCACCACGGGCACACCGGCGGCAATGGCCACATGGCGGGCCGCCGTCTTGTTGCCCATCCGGGTGATGGCGTCGGGTGGGGGACCGACAAAAATCAGACCGGCGTCCAGACACGCCTGTGCAAAGTCTTCGTTCTCAGCGAGAAATCCGTATCCGGGATGCACCAGCGAGGCGCCGCTGCGCACGGCCACGTCTATGAGGCGGTCGATCCGCAGGTAACTCTCGGACGCCGGTCCGGCACCAATCAGGTACGCCTCGTCGGCTGTCCGCACATGTAGTGCGGTGCGGTCGGCTTCCGAGTACACGGCCACGGTGCCCAGCCCGAGCTCCCGGCAGGCGCGCATGACGCGAACGGCGATTTCACCGCGATTGGCGATGAGTACTTTCAGGCGGGACATCACAGCGGAATATTGCCGTGTTTCCTGGGCGGGTTTTTGTCGCGTTTGTTGTCACAATTGGCGAGCGCGGCAATCAACTTGGCTCGTGTCATCCGGGGCGCAATAACTTCATCGACATAGCCGCGGGAGGCTGCCACAAACGGATTCGCCAGTTTCTCGCGAAACTCCTGCGTCAGTTCGGCACGTTTGGCCACCGGATCCTCGGCCTGCTGCAGTTCGCGTCGAAAGAGGATGTTCACGGCGCCTTCGGGCCCCATCACCGCAATCTCGGCCATCGGGTACGCGAAATTGAAATCCGTGCGGATGTGTTTGCTCGCCATCACGCAGTAGGCACCGCCGTAGGCCTTCCTCGTGATGACAGTAATTTTCGGCACGGTCGCTTCCGCATACGCGTACAACAGCTTCGCGCCCGCGCGGATGATTCCACCATGTTCCTGCCGAACGCCCGGGAGAAATCCCGGCACGTCCTCAAACGTGATAATCGGAATGTTGAACGCATCACAGAA
>SYFT01000020.1 GCA_005799825.1 Acidobacteriota bacterium
GAAGCCGAACGCTTTGGTTCTCTTGTCGACCAGCCCGTGATGCCAGCCTTGACCTTATGGCGGAGCATGTACTGGGGAATCTGGTGCTTGAACTGCTCCACAAAAAACGGCCTCTCCGGTCGCGGGCCCACAATTGACATGTCGCCCTTGAGCACATTCCAGAACTGCGGCAACTCGTCCATGTCGGTTTTGCGCAGCCAGCGCCCCACCGCCGTGGCTCGCGGGTCGTCGTCGCGCGCCCAGATCGGGCCGGTGACTTCTTCGGCATCGATCGGCATCGAGCGGAACTTCCAGACCGTGAACGACTTGCCATCCAGGCCCATGCGTTCCTGGGTGTAGAAGACCGGGCCAGGCGAACTGCGCTTGATGACGAGTGCCACGATCAGCGCCGGCACAGCGCCGACGACGATCACCCCCAGCGACAGCGCGGTGTCCACCGCCCGCTTTAACAGACTGTTGAAGCCCCGCAGCGGCATGTCGTTGATCGAGATGATCGGCATCCCGTCGAGGGTTTCCAGCCGCGCCCGGAGCGCGATGAACTGCAGCAGGTCGGGCACCACGTGTACCTCGATGCACTCCCGGCTGGCATTCTCCACGACGCCGAGCATCTTGACGTGCTCCTCGAGGGGCAGCGCCACATAGATTTCGTCAATGCGCTCGCGGCTGCAGATCTCCGGCGTCTCGGCCAGCGCGCCCAGGATGGGCAGACCGCGATACCCAATGGTGTCGCTGGTCGTGGCGCGGTCGTCTACAAAACCAATGAGCCTGAACCCCAACTCGCCGTGCTGGAGAATGCGGTCGGCCACCATCCGGCCCAGATCGCTGGCTCCGACGATGAGGAGGCGTCGAAGGCCGATGCCTTTGCGCCATCGGCGCCGCAGCTGCGAACGCACGAACTCGCGCGAGGCGAACGCGAAGCAGACATTGAGCCCGAGGAACAGCACCCACACCCACTGTGACACTTCCAGGTAACCCAGCGCCTTGCGGGCGTCGCTCAGGTGATAGGTCTGAGCGTAGAGTGTGCCCACCAGGGCCAGCAGCACGGTGAGCAGGCTGCCCACCAGCAATGCGAAGAAGTCGTCCATGCGCGATCGGCCGCGTCGCAGGTGATACAGGCGCTGAAGGTGAAACGCCACCGGCACCATCAACGCCACAAACGGCAGCACGGTCAGGTACTGCTCGAGCGGCGGCGTGCCCTTGGGCGTCTCGATGAGTCCGGTCTGGAATCGAATGACGTAGGCCAGCAGGAACGCTGCAGCCGCCGTCAGGAAATCGGACAGGATGTGAAAGACCACGAAAAGGCGGCTGAACCGTTTCACCATGCGTGTGGGTGCTCCAGTGCCTGCGCCACAAGATGGGTCATGCCAGCATCAAAGCGCTCGGCGCTGAAGGCGCACGCGCGTCCATGCAGCTCGGCCGTCGACAATGGTAGATGCTCGACCTGGCCCATCGCCTCCGCGAAGCGTGGGGCATCGCCCGCGGCGTCGACGCCACCTGGTTCGACTAGCCACCCCGAGACGCCGTGTTCGACCGTTTCACACGCGCCGCCGCACGCCAGGGCCACCACGGGCCGGCCGCAGGCCTGCGCCTCTACCGGGGCAATGCCGAAGTCCTCCTCACCGGGTAGGACCAGGCCCCGAGCACTCCGGTACAGGGCCCGCAGTTCGTCGTCTTCGACGTGGCCTAGGAATTCAATGCCTGTGGCGGGAATGGCGCGCAGCCGATCGGCGTCGGGACCGGTGCCGACGATCTTCAACCGTGCTCCCAAAATGGCGGCAGCACGAATGGCTGTATCGATTCGCTTGTAGGGCACGAGCGCAGAAACCACCAGGAAGTAGTCGCCAGGAGCCCCATGGTCTGGCGTGAAAAAGCCGGTGTCCACAGGCGGGTGGAGTACGGCAGCCCGCCGATTATAGTACTGCTGGATGCGCCTCGCAACGTGGGCCGAGTTTGCGATGAAGCGATTGACGCGCGGTGCCGTGTCCCGGTCCCAGCGCGCGAGCCACGACACCACATGCCTGGCCGCCGCCGAGCCCGTGGGCCCCAGGCGGTCCGGTCCAAAATAGGACGGGAACTGATCCCACGCATAGCGCATGGGCGAGTGGCTGTAGCAGACGTGCACGGCACGCCCTGTGCGTATTACGGCTTTGGCCGCGCAGTGGCTGGTGGAGACCACAAGCGTTGCGTCGTCCAGGTCGAATTGTTCGATGGCAAACGGGAACAGCGGCAGGTAGTGGCGATACCAACGCGCCGGTGCCGGCAGGCGGTTAATGACGGAGGAACGTACCTTCCGATGCTCGATGACGGGTGTGACCGAACCGGGGACGTGCACGAGCGTCAGGAGATCCGCGTCGGGATACAGCCGGCACAGCGACTCGAGCACTTTCTCGCCGCCGCGCATGCCGGTTAACCAGTCGTGGACCAGGACCACCCGCCCCGATACCTTGTCAGGCACCGATCACCCGGCGGTAGACCGCGCGTGTGGCATCAGCGGCCCGCGCCCAGGAAAAGGCCTTCACGCGGATGTGGCCGCGGCGCACCAGGTCGGCGCGGAGCGCGTCGTCTCCCAGCACCTTGCACATCGCGGCGGCGAGTGCGGCAGGGTCCAGGGGATCGATGAGCAGGGCGGCGCCGTCTACCACTTCGGGCAGCGATGAAACATTAGAGGTGATGACAGCGGTGCCGCTGGCCATGGCCTCGAGCGGCGGAAAACCGAAGCCTTCAGACAGAGACGGGAAGACAAAGACCCGGGCCAATCGATATAACGCGGCCAGCGTGGCAGCAGGTACGAAGCCCAGGAATCGTACGTGCTGATGCAGGTGATGGCGATGCACGAGGCGCCGAAGGTTGGGGTACTTCGACAACTCGTCGCCAATGATGAGGAGCTTGACGTCCTCGTGGCCTGTCGTGCGCATGAGCGCGAATGCTTCGATGAGGCGGTCGACGTTCTTGTGCGGCTTGATGTTGCCGGCGTAGAGCACAAACGGCGCATGTAACATGAAGCGATCGCGTACGCGGGCTACTTCGTCCTGGTCGGGCGGTTCGAGGAATCGCTCGTCCAGGCCGTTGTGAATCACATTAATCTTGTCGGCAGGCGTATGCAGATAGTGCTGAATGTCGTCCTTGCTTGCCTGTGACACGGTAATGACCCGGTTGGCGCGCCGGGCGCTGAGCGCCATGAACGTACGAGCATAGGCGTAGGCGGCGCGGCTCGGCAGATACTGCGGGAACCGCAGGTGGATGCAGTCGTGGACTGTCACGACCACAGGCCCTGCCGTCAGCGGAGAGACCACGTAGTGGGGCGCGTGGAAGAGTTGCACGCGTGCTCGCCGCACGTCGAGCGGCACACTGATTTGTTCCCGAGCTGAGTAGTTGGGCGACCGATCGACGAAGGGTTCGAATCGCGGCCCGAGCGATCCCACGAAGTCCACGTCGTCGGGCCGGCAGATGAGGACGTAGTGTTCCGGCGTATCTTGCTTGCTGAATTCGCGCACGAGGTTGCGGACGTACGTGCCGATGCCGTAGTCGTGCAGCTTGCGCGCGTCGATGGCTATGCGGACGGGAACCACAAGACTGATTCTATCGAATGGCGCGGCCGCGCATCGCAAGCCATGCTCGCAACACCGGCGCCCAGCGCGGCGAGTGCTTCTCGTAGAAGCGCAGGTGGCTTCTGTCGTAGAGCGGGGACACAGCCCGGCCCGTGGCGGCGAATGAGCGGCCGCGCAGGTGGAGGATCTCGACCGCCGGCGTGAAGAGGATGCGGCCGCCACGCGCGCGCAACGCGGCGCAGAAATCGACGTCCTCTTCGTACATGAAGTAGCGCTCGTCGAGCAGGCCCGCCTCTTCAGCCGCTGCACGCCGCACAAGCAGGCACGCACCGGAGACCCAATCGACCGTCCGTTCCTGCGAGACGTGTCGCGCAATGTAACGCCGGGCCCAGGGCTCCCTGCTTCCAGCCAGCTTCAGCCGAAGCCGCTGCACCGCCTCGGCCCACGGCGACAACATCGGCCCGAACGACACTTCGGGCGCCAGGGTGGCATCAATCAGGCGTGGTCCAGCCGCTACGGCTCCGCTGGCTTCGAGGCGCGCCACCAGGCGATCGATGGCACCTTCGGGGACCACCGTATCGCTGTTGAGCAGCAGGATCAGCGGAGCAGACGTGCGCCTGATGCCAACATTGTTAGCCGCTGCGAACCCGACGTTTGCGGACAACGCCACCACGTCCACGTCGGGCCATTGCTCTGTCACGAGCGCTACGCTCATGTCGGTCGACGCGTTGTCCACCACGCAGATGTGATGCGCCGTCGCCGGCGGCGCGTCCCGCAACGCCGCGAGGCATGCCACCACATGGGTTGCTGTGTTGTAGTTGACGATGATGATGTCGAGTTGGGGGGTCATGGGTGCGACTCCCCCAGGGCGGCGCGTTCAAGGGTGGCGCGGAGAACCGACGCCGTGCGCGACCAGGTGAATGCCGCGAGGCGGTCGCGGCCGCGATCGACGAGCGCCGCATGAGCGGCGGCATCGGTCAGCAGCGTGGTGAGGCTGTTGGCGATCGCGGGCACGTCCAGCGCCACCCGCAGTGCGGCATCGCCGTAGATCTCCCGTGCCACCGGCGTATCGAGGAGTACGCTCGGCACTCCGTGCGCGGCGGCCTCCATCGGTGTCATCGCAAAGCCTTCGTAGTCTGACAGGAACGCAAAGACACGAGCTGACCGATACAACCCATTAAGCTCTTCGTCTGACACGTACGGCCGCCAGGTGAACGCCGACCCGAGCCCAAGCGCCTGCGCGGCGGCGACGGGATCAAACGTCGGATGGGTGCGATTGCCGCCGACAAGCACAAGTCGTGCGTCGGGCACGCGGGTGCGCACGAGCGCCAGCGCCTGCAGCAACTCCGGTATATGCCGTCGGTGAAAGAGCGTACCGACCGAAAGGACCAGAGACTCCCGGCCAGTGGAGGGGAGTCCGCCGCGCCACGCGGGCGCGCCTTGCGGAGCTAACACGATGTCTTCGATCGGCAGGCCGAAGTGGCGATGAATTTCAGAGGCGGAGAAGTGAGAGACAGTGATCACTGCCGCGGCACGGCGCGCGGCGGCGCGCGTGACGATGCGGCGCCGTAGGCTTTCGCGCCATCCGAATCCGCGCGGCTGGGCGAAGTACGACAAGTCGTGAATGACCAGCACAAAGGGGCAGCCCAACCGCAGAGGCGCGGTGTACGCGGGTGCGAGCAACACGTCCACGCCCGCCCGCGCGGCCATCGCGGGCAGCCGGCGCTGTTCCCACAGCGTGCCGGCCGTTTCAGCGCGGTCAATCACTACGTCGCACGCGAACGACAGGTCCTGGAGCCACGCCGGCGGGTCGGCGTGCAGAAACAGGCTCACGCGATGCGGAAACTCCGCGCGCGACCACTCCTGAAGGACTCCGGCCAGGTAGCGGCCAACGCCTGTGGGCGATCCGGCGATCTCGCGGGCGTCGACGCCGATATGGTGCGGTGCACCCCGTCCCACGTGTTCAGCCACGGTGCGCCTTTCGTTCCAGTGCGTGAGCCCAGGCATCACGCGTGCGATCGGCAGTGTTCGTCCAACTGAAGAGGCGTGACTGGGTCAGGCCGGCCTCCCGCATCCGCACCCGATCGTCAGGGGCAGAAATGAGCGCGTCGAGGACGGTTGCCAGGGCCTGTGGGTCGCCGGCGTGGAACAGCCGGCCCGCCGACCCGACAACCTCGGGCAGCGCGCCCTGGTCCGCCACAACTACAGGCACGCCGATGGTCATCGCTTCAAGGGCAGGCAAGCCGAACCCTTCGGTATGCGACGGGAGAATGCACGCCATCGCCGACGCGTAGAGCGACTGTCTGGCCTCGGGTGCCACGTAACCAAGGACCGCCACGTGTCCGGCCAACGGCGGCGCCGCTGCGCGACTCAGGATGGGCCCAGAATCCAGGCCGGCGCCGCCAGCCAGAATCAGTCTCGGCGTCGTCAGGGCGCGGGCATCACGCGCGGCCCTGAGGCGTTCGTAGGTGTCGAGCAAAAGGCCAACATTTTTGCGCGGCTCGATACTGCCCAGAAACAGCAGTGGGGCATTCGCGGGTTCGGTGTCGCGTGGTATCCAGTCGGGGCGGCCGAGTGGGCACACGAAAATCTGTTCGCGTGCAACGCCCGTCAGCCGGACGACCTCCGACGCGGTGTGCCGCGACACGACAACGACGGCGTCAGCCGCCCTGATGTGTCCGGGCGCCAGTGGCGGATAGTCGCGTCGGATCTCGGCCGTGGTCCGCTCCGGATGCGTTAGGAAATCCAGGTCGTGCACGGTCACTACTTGCGCGGCGTGACGAGAGGGCAGGCGCAGCGGGTGTGCGGAATGCACCACATCGAAGGTGCCGCCGGTGAGCCGTTCAACCGTCGGCCACCCGGCCCGATGCCACAGCAGGTTCAACACGCGCACCGGAATCCGCTGGTCGATGGCGGTCGCCCCGGGCACCACATTCGGTGCCAGCCGGTGCTGCCACGATGACGAAAAGAGGCTGAGCGTTTCAGACCGGCCGGGCAGCGACGTGCCGACAAGCGCGCGCGCCAGTTCATGCACGTATTCGCCGACGCCGGTTCGCTGGCGCAGCGCCGGTCGATAGTCGAGCAAAATCCGCAAGGGCGAGCCGAGTGGGATGGTATCACGAGCGCCATAACTCCTTATGTGCCAACCGATTGACAGGTTTTAAATGCGCGTGATAATTTCAAGGTTTTCGGCATGTTTCGGAAAGGGCGTTCATGCGGATTGCAGTGGTGGGAACGGGATATGTCGGCCTGGTAGTGGGCGCGTGTTTTGCGGAGACCGGCAATCAGGTCGTTTGCGTGGACAAGGACGCGGCCAAGGTCCGCGGATTGCGGCGCGGCAAGATCCCGATCTTCGAGCCCGGCCTCGAGGAATTGGTCAAGCGCAACGCGGCGGAAAAGCGCCTCACCTTCACCCTTGATCTGAAGACGGCTGTCCGTCAGTCCGACGTGATCTTCATCGCGGTCGGCACGCCGATGGGCGAGGACGGATCGGCCGACCTCCAGCATGTGCTGGGTGCGGCTCGGGAAGTGGCGCGCGCGATGACCGCGTACAGGGTCATCGTGGACAAGAGTACCGTGCCTGTCGGCACCTCCGAACTGGTGCGCGAGGCCATCCGTCGCGAGACGACACACCCGTTCTCGGTCGTGAGCAATCCCGAATTTTTGAAGCAGGGCGCGGCAGTGGACGACTTTCTTAAGCCCGATCGAGTGGTGCTGGGTGTGACCGACCAGAAAGCCGCGGACTTGATGGTGGAGTTGTACCGGCCGTTCACGCGGACGGGCGCGCCCATCATGGTCATGGATTGTCCGAGCGCTGAACTCTGCAAATACGCCGCGAACGCCATGCTCGCCACGCGGATTTCGTTCATGAACGAGATCGCCAATGTGTGTGAACTATTCGGCGCGGATGTAGACATGGTGCGCCAGGCGGTCGCCACCGACAAACGCATTGGGCCGGCATTCCTCTTTCCAGGTGTCGGGTACGGGGGCAGCTGCTTCCCAAAGGACGTGCAGGCCATCGTGAAATTTTCTGCGGACAAGAAGTATCGGTTCCGCGTGCTCGAAGCGGTCGAGGCCGTCAACGCCGCACAGAAGCAGCGGCTGCTGTTCAAAGTTGATGCGATGTTCGGCAAAGGGACCAAGTCGCTGGCCGGTAAGGCCATCGCCGTCTGGGGATTGGCGTTCAAACCGCGGACCGATGATATGCGAGAGGCGCCAGCCATTCCGATCATCGAAGGTCTGCTGGCCCGCGGCGCAAAAGTGCAGGTCTATGACCCTGAGGCTAGGGAAGTTGCGCGCGGCATCTTCGGCACATCCATTACCTACGCGCCACACGCGTATCACGCGCTCACCGGCGCCGACGCACTGCTCATCGTCACCGAGTGGAACGAGTTCCGCGAACCGGACTTCGCAAAGATGAAGAAGGCCATGAAACGGCCCGTGATTCTCGACGGACGCAACCTGTATGACCCGAAACAGGTGCGCGCGCTCGGGTTCACGTATCAGTCGATCGGCCGCCCATGAACCCGGTGGACCCGAAGGCCGTCCTCGTCACCGGCGGCGCAGGTTACATTGGCAGCCATACCGTCAAGGCGCTGGCGCTGGCCGGATACGACGTGTGCGTCTTCGACAACCTGCTGGCCGGGCATCGCGAAGCCGTGGAGCGGATTGCACGGGCCGTGCCCGCTCGGAGCATCACGCTTGTCGAAGGCGACATCCTCGATCGCGCCCGGGTGGTTCAGGCGCTGCGGGAAAGCCGGGCGCAGGCGGTGCTCCACTTCGCCGCGCTGCTGTCGGTTGGTGAGTCCGTGGCCGAACCGGCGAAATACTACGAGACGAATGTCATCGGTGGCTTGACGGTGTTGTCAGCGATGGCCGAGGCTGGCGTGTCGCGGTTCGTGTTTTCCTCGACGGCCGCCACGTTCGGGGAGCCGCTCGTGACGCCCATCGACGAGTCGCATCCACAGCTGCCGGTGAACCCATACGGCGAGACCAAACTGGTCATCGAGCGCGCTCTGAGAAGTCTTGATGCGGCCACCGGATTGCGGCATATCGTGTTTCGCTACTTCAACGCCGCTGGTGCCGATCCAGAGGGGCATCTGGGTGAGGATCACACGCCGGAAATTCACCTGATTCCCCGGGCGATCCTTGCGGCGCTGACCGGGGAGCCGCTCCAAATTTTTGGCGACGATTACGCCACTCCGGATGGCATGTGCATCCGCGATTTTGTCCATGTCACGGACCTGGCTGCTGCCCACGTCGCGGGCCTGCAGCGCCTTGAGGCGGGACGGCCGTCGGCATCCTACAATCTGGGGATGGGCGCGGGCGTCTCGGTGCGTGACGTGGTGTCGGCGGTTGAGCGCGTGACCGGGCGTCCGGTGCCACACACGGTGGCGGCTCGCCGCGCGGGTGATCCGTCGCGGCTCGTGGCCACCAGCTCGTGCGCACGTACGGAGTTGGGGTGGACGCCGCGTTACGGGGATTTGGACACGATTGTCTCTACCGCCCTGGCCTGGCACCAGGCCCATCCGCAGGGATACGGCAGCCCAGAGTGAACGAGTTCCGGCGCCTGCTCGAATACGCGAAGCCCTACCGAGGGCGTCTGGCTCTGGCGGTGCTGGGCATGGTTGTGTACGCGGCCGGAGCACTCGGCATCGTGTACCTCGTGGAGCCGATTTTTGACGGTGTCCTGAGGGCCAATCCTCAGAACGTTCGCTTTGTCGCGGCCATGCTGTTGTGCGCGTTCGCGGCAAAGGGACTTGGCGCGTACGTATCGAGTTATCTGATGACCGACGTCGGCCAGCGGGTCGTGATGGACCTGCGCAATCGGCTCTATCGGCACGTCCTGAAACAGTCGGCCTCGTTTTTTTCGCGGCACACCTCGGGCCAACTGGTTTCGAGAATTACAAACGACGTCGCGCAGGTGCAGACCGCGGCGTCAGAAACGCTGGCGGATCTCGTCCGCGAGTCGGTGACCGTGCTGGGATTCGCCGCGTATCTGGTGTTTCTCGATGCCGATCTCGCGGTGATTTGCGTGGCCACGGTGCCGCTGGTGGTGTATCCGCTGGTGCGTCTGGGGCAGCGGGTACGCAGCACCACGCGTCGCGGGCAGGAACATCAGGAGCACCTGACGCACGTGGCCGCAGAAGGCCTGACAGGCCATCGCATCGTCAAGGCCTTCGGCGCTGAGGAACGTGAGTCGGCACGGTTTTCCGCGGTCGGGGCGTCGCTCTATCGCACCAACATGCGCGTGACAGCCGCGATGTCCGCGTTGCCGCCGCTCATGGAGTTTATCGGCGGCATCGCCGCGGCCGGTGCCATCTGGTACGCCTCGATCAAGATCACGCGAGGGGAGCTGACTACCGGCCAGTTCGGCTCGTTCCTGTTCGCGGCTTTTTCGCTATACGCCCCAATCAAGAAACTCAGCCGGGTGAACGCGGGACTCCAGCAGGCCATTGCCGCGGCGCAGCGCATTTTTGAGATGCTCGATACACATTCCGAAGTGAAAGAGCGATCAGGCGCGAGGGCACTGGCGCCTCTGCAATCCACGGTTGAGTTTCGCGATGTGGCGTTCGCCTACAACGACACACCGGACAAGTTCATCCTGCGCCATGTGTCGTTCACCGCACAGGCCGGACAGGTGGTGGCGCTCGTCGGCCTGAGCGGCGCCGGCAAGACGACGCTCGTGAATCTCATTCCGCGTTTTTACGATGTCACTGAGGGCGCGCTGCTCATCGATGGTGTGGATGTGCGCGACGTGACGCTGGCGTCGCTGCGCGGCCAGATTGCGCTGGTGACGCAGGAGAACGTGCTGTTTGACGACACGATCGCGGCGAACATTGCGTACGGCGCGCCTCACGCGTCGCGCGCCGCGATCGAAGCGGCCGCCCAGGCCGCGCACGCGCACGACTTCATCCTGGAGGTTGAGGGCGACTACGACGCGCGCATCGGCGAACGAGGGCAGCGGCTCTCGGGCGGACAGCGACAGCGGCTGGCGATTGCGCGTGCGATTCTGACCAACGCGCCGATCCTGGTACTTGACGAGGCTACATCGGCGCTGGATTCCGAATCGGAGCAGGTCGTGCAGGCCGCGCTCGTCAACCTGATGCGCGATCGGACGACGTTTGTGATTGCGCACCGGCTCTCGACTGTACGCCACGCGGGTCTGATTGTGGCCATCGAGGATGGCCAGGTGGCCGAGTTGGGCACACACGACACCTTGATCGACCGGGCAGGTGGCGTGTACGCGCGGCTGCACGCCCTGCAGATTATGGACGAGCGGGAGGAGACACATTGATTCGATCGATGACAGGCTTTGCCTCAGTCAGTCGCGAAGAGGCGGGGCAGCGGGTGAGTGTGACCGTGAAGTCGGTCAATCATCGATTTCTGGATGTACAAGTAAAGATGCCGTCGGCGCTGGCGGCGGTTGAAGCGCGCCTCAAGGCTATGGTGCAACAACGACTGACGCGCGGGCGAGTGGAAATCGCCTTGTCGTGGGATCAGATTGACGACACGCCGCGCGAGGTGGTGCTCAATGAGCGGTTGATCGCGCAGATCAATGCGGCCGTCGATTGCGCGCGCGCTCAGGGACTGGTGTCGGGGGCGCTCTCGGCATCCGACTTATGCCGCGTTCCGCATGTGCTTGAGGTGCGCGCGGCCGCTGAACGCGAGAGCGTCAGCGACAACACGGCCGGGTTGGTAGAGCGGACAGCGGGTGACGCACTGGATGCGCTGGTGGTCATGCGTGAAACGGACGGGGCGTTCCTTTCGGCCGACCTGGATGCGCGGCTGTTGACGCTGATCACGTTTGTCGAGACCGTGGAGTACCAGGCTGCCCAGGGACAAGCTGCGCTCGAGGCGCGACTGCGCGAGCGCCTGGCGGCCTTGCCCGTGGATCTGCAGCAGGCCCCCGCGGCCGTGACCCAGGAGGTGGTGAAGTTCGTGGCGCAGTCGGACATCCACGAGGAAATTTCGCGAATGCGCGGGCATGTGGAACACTGGCGCCAGCTTGCCGGCGGGTCCGAGCCGTGCGGACGGAAGCTGGACTTTCTGGTGCAGGAAATGAACCGCGAGATCAACACCATCGGATCCAAGGCCGAGGGACTCAGGGCCACCGAACTGGTCGTCGGGGCCAAGGCGGAACTCGAGCGCGTGCGGGAGCAGGTGCAGAATGCCGAGTGAGGCCGCAGGCGGCCTGCTCGTGGTGGTCTCGGCCCCGAGCGCCACCGGCAAAACCACCGTGGTGGAGCACCTGGTGCAGGTGCTTCCCGGACTGCGCATGTCGCGGTCATACACGTCGCGGCCGGCACGTCCTGGCGAAGAAGACGGGCTCGACTACAACTTCATCAGCCGCGAGGCGTTTGAAGCGATGATCGCCGACGAGGCATTCCTTGAGTGGGCGGATGTGTTCGGTCATTATTACGGCACAGGGCGCGCCGAGACCCTCTCCCGGCTTGACGCTGGCGAGGATCTGGTGCTGGTCATCGATGTCCAGGGCGCGCGCCAGGTGCGTGAGCGGCTGCCGGAGACCGTGGCGGTATTCATGTTGCCGCCGTCGTTCGAGGTGCTCGAGCAGCGGCTGCGCAAGCGGAGCAAGGACCTGGAAGCCGAAATGCTGCGCCGGCTCGAGACCGCCCGGCGGGAGGTGGACGCCGTGTCGGCCTATGACTACGTGGTGGTCAACGACCTGCTCGAGCGCTGCGTCGGTGAGCTGGCCGGCATTGTCGTGGCCGAACGGGCCAAACTGGCCCGCCGCCGGTCCACCATTACGCCAATCATCCAGACATTCCGCAATTCCTGACCCGCCTCCGCAAAGGCGACGGCGAGCAAGCTCTAGCCCCAGGACGACTTGAAGACCCCGATCGCAGTAGAATATTGATCCGCAAGGAGTAGTAATGGCCGATTCACCCAAGATCAACAACCCCGAGAGCCGCTTTGAATTCGTGGCCATCGCGTCCGCCCGTGCCCACCAGTTGCTGCGCGGTTGTCTGCCGAAGCTGGAAGGGTCCGCTCAGCCGGCCCGTCGTGCCCAGCAGGAAGTAGCGTCGGGACTGGTTCCCCGCGTCGACCTTCCTGTCGAAGGCACCGAAGAGTAATTAGCGATGGCGGCCGGCGAGCCCCTGATCGGGCTGGGCGTGTCCGGGGGCATCGGCGCCTACAAGGCCGTCGAGGTCGCCCGCCTGCTGCAGAGGCGCGGCTACGCCGTGCAGGCCATCCTCACGCGCAACGCCCGGCGGTTCATCGGCCCCCTAACGTTTGAGGCCATCACCGGGCGGCCCGTGATCACGAGCCAGTGGTCTGCGGGCATGAACTCCGATATCGAACATATTGCCCTGGCCGCCGGGATGCGCGCCCTCGTGGTGGCGCCGGCGACGGCCAACATCATCGGCAAGTTTGCCAACGGCATCGCCGACGACTTTCTGAGCGCGTTGTTTCTGGCCACGCGCGCACCCCTCCTTTTGGCGCCAGCCATGAATACCGTCATGTGGCAACACCCGGCCGTGCAGGACAACCTTGCGCGACTCGTGGCCCGTGGCGCGCGCATCGTGGATCCCGGCGAAGGGTATCTCGCGTGCGGGTGGGTGGGCCGCGGCCGTCTGGCCGGACCCGACCAGATTGCTGATGCCGCGGACCGTCTTGTGCGATCCGTCGATGCGGCGCCCGCCACGCTGACCGGCCGCCGCATCCTGATCACGGCGGGGCCGACGTGCGAGGACCTCGATCCGGTGCGCTTCCTGGGGAATCGATCGAGTGGGCGAATGGGCTTTGCGCTGGCGGACGAAGCCATGCGGCGCGGCGCCTCAGTGCACTTGGTCGCAGGGCCGACGCCCGTTCCAACACCCGCGGTCAGTACGCTGACGCGCGTCCGCAGTGCGGCCGAGATGCACACGGCCGTGATGGCGGCCTCACGCGATGTGGACGCCGTGATCATGTCTGCGGCCGTGGCTGACTACACGCCGGCCAGCGGCGCGTCGAGTGCCAAGATCGAGAAGAGCGGCGCGATGACACTCGCGCTTGAGCGCACCGCCGACATCCTCGCAGATCTCGGGAAGGCGCGCTGTGGGGCTCCGATGCCGGTGCTGGTGGGATTCGCGGCTGAAACGGGCCCCCCGGAGGGCCGTGCGGCAGCCAAACTGAAGCAGAAGGATGTGGATTTGATCGTCGCGAACGACCTCACTGCCACCGGCGCCGGGTTCGACGTGGAGACCAATCAGGTCACGCTCGTCAGCGCGTCGGGCAACGTCCCGCTGCCCGTGATGTCGAAGGCCGACGTGGCGTCGGCCATTCTCGATCGCGTAGAGGCGCTACTTTCTGCCGTGCCGGCGGTGCGCGCATGAGCGATCGCGACGCGATTCGCGAACATCTCAAGTACTACCGCGACCTCGGTGTGTTCGGCGCCACCACCGACCCCGTGTGGCGGGTCCGGACCGCCGATTTGTCTGAGGGCAGCAGGCAACCCGAACCGACGGGGAAAGCGCCGTCGGGGGAGGATGCCGCAGGCGACCTCAGTACTCTGCGCGTGCACATCGGGGACTGCACCCGGTGCAAACTTCACACGCTCGGCCGGACGCAGGTGGTGTTCGGGTCGGGAAATCCCAATGCCGACCTGATGTTTGTGGGCGAGGCTCCCGGCGCTGACGAAGACGAACAGGGTATGCCGTTCATTGGCCGCGCGGGCCAGTTGCTCACCAAGATCATCGAAGCCATCGACCTGCGCCGAGAAGACGTCTACATCGCGAACGTCATCAAGTGCCGGCCCCCAGGTAACCGCAACCCGGAGCCAGACGAAGTGGCCTCGTGTGAGCCCTTCCTCGCGCAGCAAATCGCTATCGTCCGCCCGCGTGTCATCGTGGCGCTGGGCACATTTGCGGCGCATCTCCTGTTGCGCACGGACGTCCCCATCTCGCGCATTCGCGGCGTGGTGCACGAGTATCAGGGTGCCAGTCTCATCCCCACCTTTCATCCGGCGTACCTGCTGCGCAGTCCCGACCGCAAGCGCGATGTGTGGGACGACATGAAGAAGGTGCGCGCCTTGCTGAACGATCGGCCGTGAGCGACCGGCTCGTCGCTGTCGGCGTGCCCGTGCCCGGGCTTGGCCGCCTGACGTACCGCGTGGCTCTCGGCCAGCCTCTTCCACCCAAGGGCGCGCGCGTTCTCGTCCCTCTGGGCGGCCGTATCGTCACCGGCTGCGTCATCGACTCGAACGCGATTACTCCAGACGCCGGCACCCTCCGCGACCTCGAGGAGGTGCTGGATACAGACGCCTACCTGCCCCAGCACATCGTGGACCTTGCACTGTGGGTGGCCGAGTACTACGCTGCAGGCCCGGGCGATGCGCTGGCCGTGGCGTTGCCGCCGATGTCGGGTCGAGGCGGCAACACGGCATTCCGCACGTTGAAGATGGCTGAACTGGTAGTGGCTCCCGAGGGCGCTGCGAAACCGGCAGGGCCGAAGGGCCCGAAGCAGATGGAGGCGTTGGCGCGGCTCGCATCGGCGCCCGAGGGCATTGCCGTGACTGCGTTGACCAAATCGGGTGTCAGCCTCTCCACATTACGTTCGCTCGAACGCCTCGGCCTTGTGCGCTTTCGCGAGGAAGTCGTCGAGCGCGATCCGTTTCAGGGTGCCGCCGACGGCGCGCAGTCCTTGTGGACGCTGGGTGGAGAGACACCGGGTACACGCGACCTGACGCCCGAGCAGGCGCTGGCCTATCGCCATCTCGAAGAGGCCGTCGTGGCAGGGCAGTTCAAGACAGTGCTGCTGCAGGGGGTGACTGGAAGCGGTAAGACCGAGCTGTATGTGCGCCTGGCCGCGCTGGTGCTGTCCCGAGGTAAACGCGTGCTGGTGCTGGTGCCGGAAATTGCTCTGACTCCGGCTGTGGCTGGCTTGTTTCGCGCCAGATTCGGCCGTCGCGTCACCATCCAGCACTCGGGGCTGTCGGATGGTGAGCGCCATGACCAGTGGCATCGCATCCGCCGCGGTGAAGTGGATGTGGTTGTGGGAACGCGGTCCGCTGTCTTCGCACCGCTCGTCGGCATCGGCCTGATGATTGTGGACGAGGAACACGACGGCGCCTACAAGCAGGAAGAATCGCCGCGGTATCAGGGACGCGATGTGGCGGTGGTGCGCGGCCGGATGGAAGGCGCGGTGGTGGTGCTGGGGTCGGCCACGCCGTCGATGGAGTCGGCCGCAAACGCCGCCGCCGGCCGTTACGACCGCCTGCTGCTGACGCAGAGAGTGATGAACCGCCCACTGGCCGACGTGCGGGTGGTAGACATGCGTCCCGAGTTTGCAACCCATGGCGCAGACGCGGTGATCAGCCAGGCGCTGTGGGATGCGCTGGAGTCGCGATTGTCACGAGGTGAACAGTCGCTGGTGCTCCTCAACCGCCGCGGATTTGCGACCGTAGTGTTTTGTCGTAGTTGCGCGGCCACACTGGAGTGCCCGCATTGTTCGGTGACGCTCACCTATCACCGCACCGCGCGGCGAGTCCGATGTCACTACTGCAACTATGCGACGACGGTCCCAAAGGCTTGTGGTACGTGTGGGGGAGAGTTCCTCGAACAGTCGGGCGTTGGCACCGAACGGCTTGAGGCCGAGATCCGAACGCGCTTTCCAGGCGCGCGGGTGGTGCGCGTAGACCGCGATACCATCAGGCGGCGAGGTGCGATTGCCCGCGTGCTGGGCGATGTCGCACGCGGTGAGGTGGACATCCTCGTCGGCACCCAGATGATTGCAAAGGGACATGATTTTCCCTCAGTCACTTTGGTGGGTGTGATCTCGGCCGACGTCGGCCTGGGCATGGCGGACTTTCGCGCGGCCGAACGTACGTTTCAGCTCCTTACTCAGGTGGTGGGCCGCGCCGGCCGCGGACATATGGCCGGCGAGGCGCTCGTGCAGACGCTCTATCCCGATCACTACAGCGTCCGCGCCGCCGCGGCGCAGGACTACGACGCGTTCTTCGAAAAGGAAACCGAGTTCCGCACACGTATGGACTATCCCCCTCGCGTGGGGCTTATCAACGTCATCGTCCGCGGCAAGTCACTGGGACAGGCGATGGACGATGCGACCGCGCTTGCCGGGCTGGTGCGGCACCAGGGGCCCAAGGCGCGCCTGCTGGGGCCAGCGCCGGCGCCGCTGTCTAAAATCAAGGACGAATACCGCGTGCAGTTCTTCCTCAAGGGCCACCAGCGTCGCTCGATGCGCGAGGCCCTGCTGCGTGCGCTCGACCTCAAGCCGGAACTCAAGCGCCGCACCACGATCGACGTCGATCCCAACTCGGTGCTCTGAGGCTCTATTCCCAGGCGAAGGTGATTGGAGTCGGCGTAAAGCAGACGACGAAGATGAGGGGTGCGAGGCCCGCGATCACGAGGCGGCCGCGTGAGAGGGGTGTCCAGTCGTCGAGCGGTGGAGGGTGCCGGAGGCCGACCACCCAGGTCATGGCGGTGAGCATGACGGCCATCGCGATCCAGCTGGTCGCGAGAAACGAAAGTCCCACCACGATTGCGAGCGTGATGACCGAGAGCCGCACGGCACGGGGTCCGAACACCGCGTAGGCGATATGGCCGCCGTCGAGCTGTCCAAATGGCAGCAGGTTTAGCGCCGTGGCCAACATGCCGACCCACGCGGCAAATCCCATCGGGTGAATGACGATGTCGGTGCCTTCGGGGAGGGGGCCATGGACAAGGCGCGCCAGCGTCTTGAAGAGGAGTGGTTCGCCGAGGAGCAGGGTGCCTGGGTCGTCTGGCACGGGCATCAGGTCCGAGAGCCAAATTCCGAGGATGAGGAACGGCAGCAGCGTGATGAAGCCGGCGATTGGGCCGGCCACGCCGATGTCGAACAGCGCGGCTCTGGAGGGAAACTGTTCGCGGATCTTGATCACGGCACCCAGGGTTCCCGTGAGCAGGATCGGCGCAGGAATAAAATACGGCAGCGTGCAATCCACGTTGTGCCAGCGGCAGGCGAAGTAGTGGCCGAACTCGTGGGCACCCAAAATGGTCAGGATGGCCATGGCGTACCAAGGGCCGGCGCCAAGGAACGTGGTGGCGACCGCGGTCAGCAGGAACAACGTGACGGGCAAGACGGCCCATCCGTGGTCGAACTTGCGGCGCGGGTCATTCACCGGGGATGTTCTGCAGTTCCTTGCCGGGCTTGAATCGGATCGTCCGGCCGGGCGGGATCTTCACTTCCTTGCCGGTCCTTGGGTTGCGGCCAATCCCGCGCTTCCTGGGCTTGACCTGGAAGACCCCGAATCCGCGCAATTCGATGCGGTCGCCCTTCATCATCGAGGCCCGCATGGCGTCGAACACCGCGTCCACGGCCACTTCGGCCTTGACCTTGGTGATGGCTGCGAGGCGCGACACCTCATTAACGATGTCGACTTTGATCATGACTTAGGGGCCAACCGGTATCCGTAAGTGACTATAAAAAAGGATAGTTACGGAGTCAAGTATCGGGCTAACTGTGCGAGTACACTTGGATGAGCGATGGCCAAGCAAGGCGTCGGTCCCAGCGTGGTGCTGGTGGGCCGGCCGAACGTGGGAAAATCCACACTCTTCAACCGCATTGCGGGCACCCGCCGGTCCATCGTGGCCCCGGTGGCGGGCACCACCCGCGACATGGTCTCGGCGCCTGCCCAGTGGCTCAATCACCAATTCATGCTGGCCGACACCGGGGGTCTCTTCGGCGCCACGACCGACCCGTTGCACGCGATGGTGGTGGAGCAGGGCCTGCGCGGCATGCAGTCGGCCGACATCATCGTGTTCCTCGTGGACGGGCGTGAGGGCCTCGTACCTGGCGACCTGGACATTGCCCAGGCTGTGCGGGCGCTCAATCGGCCGGTGATCCTGGCCGTCAACAAGGCCGATGACAAGCGGGCGAAGGCGCGCGCGGCTGAGTTTCACCAGCTTGGGTTCAACCTGATGGAGGTCTCGGCCGAACACGGTGACGGCGTAGCCGACCTGCTCGATGCACTGCTCAAACTCTTTCCCGTCAAGTCCACTGCACCTGAACCTGAGGCCGAGCCCGAAGTCGCCATCGCCATCGTCGGTCGGCCGAACGTCGGGAAGTCGTCGCTGATCAACCGGCTCCTGCGCGAAGAGCGAGTGATGGTGAGCGACATGCCGGGCACCACTCGCGATTCGGTGGACGCGATGCTGCAGTACCGCAAGAAGCGGCTGCGGCTGGTGGATACGGCCGGCATGCGGCGGCCCGGCAAGGTGGCCACAGCGGGGCAGGTGGAATCGATCAGCGTGGTGCTGGCCAAGCGCGCAATGGCCAAAGCGGACGTGGCCGTGATCCTGATTGATGCGACCGAAGGTGCCACCGATCGCGATGCCGCCATAGCGGGTGAAGCGCAGGAGGCCGGCTGCGGTGTGGTGGTTGTGGTGAACAAGTGGGACCTGATGGCCGGGTCTGATCAGCAGTTCGTGAAGGACTACGACGATCGTCTGCGCTTCCAGCTCAAGTTTCTTGAGTACGCGCCGATCCTTCATATCTCCGCATTGACCGGCGACCGGACTGGGAAGGTAATCGAGATGGCGGTGCGTGTGGCCGACGCGCGGGCCAGACGCGTGCCGACGTCAGCGCTGAACAAGTTTGTGGAAGAGATCACCGGCGCGAACCCGCCTACGAGTAAACACCGGCGTGCAGTGCGCATCATGTATGCCGCGCAGACGGCCAGCGCGCCCCCGCGCTTCGTGTTCTTTACGAACGTCGCGACGGAGTTCCACTTCTCCTACGAGCGGTATCTTGTCAACCAGCTGCGCGAGTACTTTGGTTTCATAGGAACTCCGATTCGCATCAGCGTGCGACGTCGCGCCAAAGCGGCGCGGCCGCACTGAGGCGTGCAGCACAACGTGTCTGCTATACTAGGGCTCGACAGTGCCTGCCGATGTGATTCCGAATCGTCCCGCGTTCCGGGCACAAGAGGTGTGCGAAATCGCCAGTGTCCAGCCGTACGTGTTGCGCGGGTGGGAGGCGGAGTTTCCAGACCTGGGTGTGGTCAAGACCCCGAGTGGTCCACGTGTGTATCGTCGCGCGGACGTCGAGCGGGTGTTGCGGCTCAAGCACCTGATTCAGGTTGAGGGACTGACGCTCTCGGGCGCCAGGCGGCGGTTGGAAGAAGAAGCCGTCCCCGAGCTGTTTGCGGGCGAGGACGAGCAGGGTAGTGAGGGCAGCGCTGGAACGCACGCGCCGGTCTCTATGGCGCCGGTGGTGGATCAAGCCGCACGCGCGCGTCTGCAGGAGGTCAAGGTGGGCCTGCAGTGGATCTTGAAGACACTCGAAGGTGACAGCGAGTTCGCGCTGGCAGCGTCCCCCCAAGGGACGAAGAAGCGAATTAAGAAAGTCGTGAAGTAGCGACGTAGGGAAGTAGTAAAGTTAGGACGAAGACAAGCGGTTTCGGCGGGATGTAGCGCAGCCTGGTAGCGC
>SYFT01000021.1 GCA_005799825.1 Acidobacteriota bacterium
CAGGATAATGTCGGGGGACAGCCCCCTAATACGGCCTATCAGCAGCCTCGTGATCGATCGCGTGATCGATTTGTTGCCATGGCAGCACATCGTAATACTGAAGGCGGTCGCATCTAAGCTACAGTGGGGGTATGAAGCGACTCGCTGCCGGCCTAATCCTCGTGTTGGCGTCCATCTCGCTCGGAGCCCAATCGCCGGCAGTGCCGAACTGGTCGGCCATCGAAGCTGACACGTTGAAACACTTTCAGGCCTTGCTGCGCTTCGATACATCAGACCCACCCGGACGGGAGCGGGAGGCAGTCGATTATCTTGCCGGCGTGCTGAAGGCCGAGGGTATCGAGGTGCAGGAATTCTCCACCGAAGCCCATCGGCCCAACCTGGTGGCGCGACTGAAGGGCAGCGGAGCAAAGCGTCCACTGTTGTTGATGGCGCACACCGACACTGTGAACGTGTATCCGGAGCGGTGGACGTTTCCGCCATTCAGCGCGACGATTGACGGCGGGTATGCCTATGGCCGCGGCGCCGTTGATGACAAAGACAACGTCGCGACATCGCTGATGGTGATGTTGCTGCTCAAGCGACTGAATGTGCCGCTCGACCGCGACGTCATCTTCCTCGCTGAGTCCGGCGAAGAGGGTTCGACGCAGGTGGGCATTCAATTTATGGTCAATGAACACCTGCCTGCCATCGACGCGGAGTATTGCCTCGCCGAAGGCGGCGGTGTGAGCCGCATTGGCGGCGTCGTGAAATATGCATCGGTGCAGACACTTGAGAAGCGGCCGTACGCAATTGAGTTGGTGGCGCGCGGTCCGGCAGGCCATGGGTCGGTGCCTCTCGAAACCAGTGCCGTGACGCACCTTGCGCAGGCAGTGGCCGCCGTGACGAAATGGCAGCCGGAGATTCGTCTGAACGAAACGACGTCGGCGTTCTTCAGCCGCATGGCCGAGATCTCCAGCGGGGAGGAAGCGGCCCGATACCGCGCCGTGGCCGATCCAACGAAGGTGGCAGAGGCGGACGCCTGGTTCAGGCGTTTCGATCCCCGGATGGCGGCGATTCTCCGGTCCACGGTGGCTCCGAACATCGTCACGGGCGGGAACCGGGTGAACGTCATCCCTTCGGAGGCCATCGCCACCCTCGACACGCGCGTCTTGCCAGACGAGGACATCAACGCATTTGTGGATCAGGTACGCAAGGTGGTGAACGATCCAGCGGTGGAGGTGCGATTAGGCAAGCGCAACGCACGCCCGGGTGGCGTGGAGGCGCGGATCGACTCCGAAGTGTTCAAGGCGCTTGAGGCGTCGGTCAGGACGCATTACAACGCGCCGACCCTGCCGAGCATGAGCACGGGCGCCACCGACATGGCGTATCTGCGCTCGAAGGGCATCCAGTGTTACGGCATCGGCCCGGCGATTGACGCGGAAGATGGTCCAAAAGGATTCGGCGCCCACAGCGACCAGGAGCGCATCCTCGTCTCAGAGCTGCATCGTTTCCTGCGCGTCTACTGGGACGCCGTCACCACAATCGCCGCCCGCAAATAGCAGCCTCCCGACACTCTCGCCTGCGTCGCTCCCGCTGAAACCTGGCGCGTTACCAGGGCGTCTTCGTTTTATAGAGGAACTCCTTGCCGTACGGATCTTCCGACGCGAGCAACTCATCGGAGTTGCCCTCGAAACAGATGCGGCCCTCATACAGCACCATGAACCTGGCGTGCGCGGCCGTACTCTCACTCGCCGGCGACACGCGGACGAGATCGCCCTCGCACTTCGCCTCGTGTGTGGCGACGTAGAACGCGTCAAGAATTTGATGGGTGGCGACGATAGCCGTGACGTCCTCGAGGCACGCCGGTCGCCCTAGGCTTTGCTCGCCACCGGCAGCCTTTCAGTTTCGCTGACGGCAGCCGTCCAGATAATCACGCCAAAAGCAATCTTATTCACTACGTCCGCGAGGTTGTAAACCACGTTCAGCAGAATCATGCTGTTATCTGGCGTGCCGCCGACGAGATAACCCAGGATGTATCCGATCGGATAGATCGCCCACCCCACTAGAACGACCCAGCGCATTAAACTGAATGCCGACTGCACGGCTGGCGGTGCCGAATTCGCGTTGATCTTGCCCGCTTCACCGAGAAAAATCTCCCAAACAATGAAGGCCCAGCCCCCCATTCCGATGGCAAAGGCGGCCCAAACATCCAAGTATCCTGCCTCGCCAGCGTAACCACCCCCGAGCATCACGAAGGTGCCGATAATTAAGCGCCAGAAAACACCAGCCGGGACCTTGGTGATTGCCGAAAGAATTAGATAAAACTCGACCATTAGCAACGGCACCGTGATCAACCAGTCAATGTATCGAAAAACGGTGGGCGTATTGCCCGTGGCGACCCACAGATCGCGCATATAAAAGTAATGCGTGGCGGCCACCAAAGTTACCAGACCGGAGACATTCAGTGACGTTTTCCATTTGGGAGCAACGCGCTGGATTTCCAGGAAAAAAAACGCGGTCGAAGCAACTAGGGCCATCGAGATGACCCAGAAAGAAACCCCTACGATGTCGTCAGCCCTGAGTGCTCCCTCGCTGGCGGCGAAGACGCTGCCCGGCGACAACAACGCCAGCAGAACTAGCCCAGTAGTCTTAAACGTTAAGAACGGCTTTTGATTTATCACGGTTACTCCTTAGTCTACGCGCTCAATGGATATTTCGATACAGGGCAAGTTGCAACAACAGACTACTCAGGCTGCGAGCCGGTTGAACCGGCAAGTACGCCGGATGTGCCGCCGCGCCCGGCCGCCCAACCAGTCTGTGGCCCGAATCGGCAGCCGTCTCGGGAGGACTATCCACGGCTCTTGCTGATAGGCCGTATCGGGGGGGGGGGGGGGGCTGTCCCCCGACATTGTAACGACGGGGTGCTAGCGGGGTTGCGACCTTGGAGTCCGAAGTAACACTTGCGCTAATTTGGCCGCGATCCACACCACCGGCCCGGTAGGCCAGCGCTTGTTAGCCGACCGTGACCGTGGCGACGCGCGTCTTGGGCTCGGGGACACTCTGGCCCTGCGATTCCAACAGGGCGACGTGCTCGCCGATGGCCTCTTCGATCAGGCGTTCCGCGTCTTCGCGCGTGCGGCCCACGGCGAAGCACTTTGGCAAATCGGGCACAGTGGCTCCGAAACTGGTCGGGCCTTCTTCGATGACGACGGCGCATTGAGTCTTCTTCATCGCTGCCTCCAGTCCCTCCCAGCCTGTCGGAAGACAGTACGCAACGGCCCGACCGGTACATCGTCGCCATCACGACCTGCCAGGGTCACGGTCCCTGGCTTGAACTTGTGTTGATAGTGTCGCTGACTGCCAGATGTTCGCGCTCTGTATGAGCCGTCTTCCCTGAGAAGTCTGGCGATGTCTCGAACCTTCATGCCGAGGCACGATTGCAAGAGTCGGTCCCGCTCCCTGCGGTCGAGATCACCGAGATTCTGGCCTGGGGTGTTGGCGTGCGTGTCCATGTCCGGTCCTTTCGAACACGGTTCCGCGCAATGCGGAACATCCGTCCGTCGCACATGGCACCGGGGCATTGGGGATGCCTCAGCCGGCTGGGCCACCGTGTGTCTTCACTGTGAAGACAGGACTGCGGTCTGGCGTGCGGGTCAGCGAGCCGGAACTCTCGCCGCACTCTTCATGCCGGCAGCGGGACGTGCGCTGCCTGATTGTCGTGAGGGGCTGAACAAAAATGGCCCAGCAACAGAAAACGTTGCGGGGCCGCTTCGACTTAGATGGTCTTACATAGCGGCGGTATGCCCACCGTAGCGCGGCCCATCAAGTCGGCCCCTCACCGCGCGAGCGTAAGTGCATCACACACGAACCCCTCCACCACGTCAATCCAGGCCGCGAGTTCAGATGCCGACGATGGCATCTCATACGGCGAGAGCAACGTGGCCTACCCCACTCGAAACACTTTCATCACCTCGTCCCCGAGATGATTGATGACCTTGACCGCGAGGCGGCCGGACTTTGGCTTGTCGAACGGGCGCGAGGTGTCGTTGTGCAGCGACTCTCAGGCCTCCGCGTTGATCTCCGCCTTCAGCGTCGTCTTCAGCGCCTTGTAGGGGTCGTTGGCGCCGAAGAAATAGGCGTGGCGGACGAAGCAGCTGTCTTCGTTGTAATCGGTGTCGATGAACCAGCACGCGAGGCCCTCGGGACCTTGAGCACGGGGATCCGGCCGCGACAGAAATGGAACGCCCCATCGAGGGGCATCGATCTTGGCGCGCGCGGGACGTTACGGCTTGGGCATTATCAGTGCCACCGGTGGTTCAAGCGGCGGCGCAAAAAACACTGGAACCTCCGGCTCGGGTGCGGTCCCCCGGGGCGGCAGCCAGCCGCCATTGACACAGATCCAACCCGGGCCGGGCTGGGTCGTTGTACAGGTTGACGGCGGCTGGGGCGGAACCCATCCACCGTTCACGCAGAGCCAGCCAGGAACCGGCGGGTTGCCTGGGCACGCGACGGGCGTGGGCAGGGCGGGCACCCAGCCGCCATTTACGCAGACCCAGTCAGCCATGGGCTTCGTCGTCGTGCACGCCGACGGCGTCGGCGTCGGCGTCGGAGTGGGCGTCGGTGTGGGCGTCGGCGTCGGCGTCGGCGTCGGTGTGGGAGTCGGAGTGGGAGTCGGTGTTGGCGGCGGCACCCAACCACCATTCACGCAAATCCAATCGGCGACGGGTTTCGTGGTAGCACACGCGGTTGGAGTTGGCGTTGGAGTTGGAGTGGGCGTCGGTGTGGGCGTCGGCGTCGGCGTCGG
>SYFT01000022.1 GCA_005799825.1 Acidobacteriota bacterium
AGTCCGTCATCAGGGCATGCAGATCTTTGACCAGCGCATCCAGATTTAGGCTCTTGAACTCAGCGGCGTAGTCAAACGCCTCCCCCATCGGGTTGGACAACGAGGAGTGCTGATGCAGGATGCTCAAGTTCAGGTGATTCGGCCACCAGCTCGCGTTGGCCGAAGCTCCAGCGGTGTGGCGCCGCGCATCACCCATGACGGGGCATTTAGATTCGTCTGACATGACCTAATTCTATCGCAGGCCGATTGGCGAAATTGTGATGCATACAATGCTGACGGCGAGATCTCGTGAGTCGGTTGACTGGCCTAGAGCGCTTGGTTTCCACGTCTGGTCGTACTCAAGCCTGATCGACGCGAGCAGACCACCTGATCGAGGCACCTTCACCCCGAAGGGCTGATGGGCGGCGGCGTTGAGCACCTCAATTTCCCCCGCCGGCCGACCATCCACCGTCACGCGGATGCGCGTACGGCGCTCCGGGCTCGCAATCGCGTGAGCCACAGGGTGACGGCGGTATCCCGGTCCGTAGGCACCGGCAGGTAGAGACTGGACGACAGGGCCGTTGACCAGACCTCAACCGGTCCAGGCGCGGCCGGTATCGCCCACCCCTCACCCAGCCATCGCACAAAGTCAGCATCCGCGGTGTCGATGGACTCGCGCGCAAACCGGGCGACGACCTCAGTATTGTTCGCGAGCACCCGCGACATGGTGAAGCGGCGGCCGGCAGGGTCCTCGCCTGCCAGCGTCACGTCTTCATAAAGCAGGCCACGGTCCGCGAGCAAGGACATCACGGCCCTGGAAGGACAGGCCAAGACCTATGAGAAGGGCCGCGCCAACTGCGAGTGATCGTCGAGGCAGCAGCGACACAACAAGCGCCAGGAGCAGTATCGACAGCGCGATGATCGGCGCCAGATCCCATTCGCGAATCACCAGTCGCCACGCGCCTCCCAGCAACACGGCCGTCCCACATGCCAGAAAAGTGGCACAGGCTCCTCCCGCGCCCTCGTCACGCCGTGATACCAGAACGCGATGCCGCCAAGGCTGCCCGCGATCGCCAGTCCCGCCAGGTGCATGAGCTCGAGCTGATCGCCCAGCGTGCCGAGGCCTGTCGCAAGAGCGGCCGCAGGCCGCCCCGCGAGAACATCCAGTGAGCCATGAAACGTGTGGTAGCGCTGTTCCATCACGACAAAAGCCCGTCCCGAGTCCTGCGTCATACTACCGAACACATTAACGTTGTAGATAAACCACGGGGCCATGATGAGTGCAGCCACCACACTGGCGCGCACCAGGATCCGACGCCCGCCCAGGGGCTCACGCCGATGCTGGACCAGGATTCCCAGCCAGACGAGCGCGGCCAGAAACGCGGCGTCGGTGCGGCTCAGGCACACGGCCGCTGTGGTGACGCCGAGACGAAAGGCATCGTGCGCTGTACCGACCCCTCGAACAAATCCCTGCCACAACAGCAGGCTCGTGGTGAACAGCAGCAGACCTGTTTCGAGGCCATTAATCGGTTGCGTGAAGACGACGGGATTGAGCGCCATCAGCAGGCTGAACTCCACGGCCACGCGTCAATCCCGCAGGTGCTCGACGCACCGGACCAGTACGGCGATGGCCAGCGCCGTCAGGATTGCACCGGCGACAAGGACAGACACGAACTGATCGCCGGCCACCGCCAGCACGGGCGTGATGATCAAAGCCCAGAGCGGATGAAAACCGTTCGTCTTCGTGAGGCCATCGAAGGAAAACCCCCATCCCTCGCGAAAGTGCTCTGCGACGCCAAAGTAACAAAACGCGTCGTCTGGCACGAAGCCAAGGAGACGATCAGGCTCTGTGGCCGCGAGGTACGCCATCCAGAGGGAGGAGGCAAGGGCGAAAGCGAGGGGCCATAACCACAGAACGGCTCGCGATACGCCAGCGGAGCCGGTCATGCTGGCGCCGACCGATCGGGACATTGGCGGCTGTCTGCTACCGGTGTTACCGTAGCGCCGGAGGTTCCCTGCCATGTCAAAGTTCCTGGTTCCTGCGTGTCTCTGTGTACTGTCACTCTCCGTTGGCCTGTCTGCCCAGATCGCTGGAGGTCAACGCGGGCAGGCCACGCCGCCAACTCCGCCCGCATCCACATCCGCGGAAGTGCTCGGCATGTACACGAACATTTCCAATTTCATTGCCCGTACGGCCACGATGGTGCCGGCTGAGAAGTACACATGGCAGGCCACGCCTGAGGTTCGCAGCTTCGCGCGCCTTTTCGCGCACATCGTGGACGACAACAACAGCGCGTGCGCGGCGATGGCCGGCGTGACACCGGCACCGGCACGCCTCGATACCGGCAGCGCCGCGGACGGTTGGGCGGCCAACAAGATGCCCAAGGCAGACTTGGAGAAAGCGCTAGCCGATTCAGTTGTGCTGTGTAACAAGGCGTTCGCCGCCGTTGACCAGACGAACATGATGGAAATGCAGGGACGCCGGACCAAGATCGGCGCGCTCATCTACAACACCAGCCACATCAACGAGCACTACGGCAATCTCGTCACCTATCTCCGCCTAAACGGCATGGTTCCGCCTTCGAGCGCGCCGCGCGGCTAGGGAACTGGGGAACTTATAATCTTCGCTATGACCCGCGTATTGCTTCCGCTGTTTCTTGCCGTCTCGACGATCGCCGCCGTTGTCGCTCAACAGGGAGCCCTGATTGGGCAAGCCGCCGGGCAGGGCGGCGACCAGTTTCTTGACGGTATCGGCGAGACCAGCCTCGTGGCCCGATACGTTTTCAACGGCAACACCGAAGACTCGTCGCGCAACCACCTGCATGCGACGATGCGTGGTACCGGTGCGGTGTTCGTTGATGACGGTGGGCGCCGCGTCCTGCTTCTGACCGGTGCCGGCAGCCACGTGCAACTGCCGTCGGAAGCGCTGGACGGCGAAGATGCCATCGCGGTTGTCGGGTGGCTCTACCTTCCCACCCGTTCGACGGGTCCGATCTTCGATTTTGGCCAGAACATCGACACGCGGCTCTTCGCCATCGTAGACGCCCAGGGATTCCGCGCCTCAGCGGTGGTGGACGGCAAGACGCAGGGAGAGGCTCCGGCCAGACCGGTGGTGGAGAATCAGTGGGTTCACTTCGCAGTGGTCCTGGACCCAGCCAGCAGAGTGTTGACGACGTACGTCGATGGCGTGCGGGCGGGCCAGGCGACCGGTGTGGCTGTCACACCGGACCAGTTGGTTCCGCAGGCCCTCTCAACCAATCGTCTGTTCCTCGGGCGGTCGCAGGACGACAATGCCCCCACCCTTCATGGGCGATTCCGCGACGTGCGCGTGTACCGCATCGCCCTTGGTGATGAACCCATCGCCACGATCCGGCGCAACGCGCTGGCGGCCACGCACACGACGCAAGGTGGCCTCGGCGCGACTCAGCCGCAGGTCTCCACCGCCACCATCCCGCGCGAATCACCATTCGCCGCGAGACTGACCGTGGTTCCAGACATCCTTGTGGAAACAGTGGTCGGCACATTGCCCCGGCTGCCAGCTTCTATCCCCGCCACGTATGCGGGCGGAGTAGCGGGTGAAACGCGCGTGATCTGGCCCTCCCCTACCGACAACGTGGCTGTGCTGAAGGTCGGCACGTACACCGTGAGCGGCCTGGTACCCGGCACTCGCTTCGAGCCAAAAGCCACGGTCATCATCAAAGTGCCGGTCGGCACCACCACGCCGCCAGATCGCCTGGTGGAGGCATTCCCACTCAACCAGGTCGTGCTCGAGCGCGACGCGCAGAGGCGTGATACGCCGTTCATCAAGAATCGCGACAAGTTCCTGCGCGGCCTGGCGGCCACGAACCCCGACGCCTTCCTGTACAACTTCAGGGAGGCGTTTGGGCAGCCGCAGCCCGAGGGCACCAGACAACTCGAAGGATGGGACAACCAGACCACGCGGCTACGCGGGCATGCGAGTGGTCACTACCTGACGGCCATCGCGCAGGCGTATGCGAGTACGGGATTCGACCCGGCGCTGCAGGCGAAGTTCCTATCGAAGATGAACTACCTGGTGGACACGCTGTACGACTTGTCGCACAAGTCCGGCCGGCCCGCGCAGCCAGGCGGGCCGTCTGTGGCCGACCCGAAAGCCGTGCCGGTCGGCCCCGGTCGAGCGAGCTACGATTCAAACCTCAGAGCGGGTGCCGTCCGCAACGACTACTGGAATTGGGGCACCGGCTTCATCAGCGCCTATCCGCCAGACCAGTTCATCATGCTTGAACGCGGCGCTACCTACGGCACGCAGGATAGCCAGATTTGGGCGCCCTACTACACCCTGCACAAGATCCTGGCGGGCCTGCTCGACACGTATGAAGTAGCCGGCAACAAGAAGGCGCTTGAAATTGCGCGGGACATGGGCGGCTGGGTGCAGACCAGGCTGAGCGCGCTGCCGACCGAAACGCGCATCAGCATGTGGAACCGGTACATTGCCGGCGAGTACGGCGGCATGAACGAAGCCATGGCCCGCCTGTTCCGGCTCACCGGCGAACGCCGCTTCCTGGACACCGCGAAGTTGTTCGACAACATCAACTTCTTCTACGGCAACGCGAACCGCGATCACGGCCTGGCCAAGGGCGTGGATACCATCCGCGGCAAACATGCCAACCAGCACATTCCGCAGATCACGGGCGCGCTCGAGACGTTCCGCAACACGAAGGAACTGCCGTATTACATGATCGCGTCCAACTTCTGGGAGATCGTCAACAGCGGTTACACCTACAGCATTGGTGGCGTGGCCGGCGCGCGCAATCCGAACAACGCCGAGTGTTTCCCCGTTCAGCCAAACACCCTGTGGGAGAACGGCTTCGCGTCAGGTGGGCAGAACGAGACCTGCGCGTCCTACAACCTGCTGAAGCTCGACCGGCAGCTTTTTATGTACGACCAGACCGCCAAGTACATGGACCACTACGAGCGAGCGCTTTACAACCACATTCTGGCCTCGGTGGCCGAGCAGGACGCCGGCAACACATATCATGTGCCGCTGAACCCAGGCGCGCAGAAGCGATTCGGTAACGCCGACATGACCGGCTTCACGTGCTGCAACGGCACAGCCCTTGAGAGCCACACCAAACTGCAGGATACGATCTATTTCAGGAGCGCCAACAACTCGGCGCTCTACGTCAACCTGTTTATTCCGTCCACGCTGACCTGGACCGAGCGCAAGGTGACCGTGCAGCAAGTCACCGACTTCCCCAACGCCGACACCACGAAACTAGTGATCAAGGGGTCGGGACGGTTTGACGTCAAAGTGCGCGTGCCCGCATGGGCCACGCGCGATGTCTTCGTAAAGATCAACGGCCGCGACGAGGCGGTGAAGGCCGCTGCAGGCAGCTATCTGACGCTCTCGCGTACCTGGCGCGACGGGGACACGATCGAGGTCCGCCTGCCCTTCGGGTTCCACCTTGACCACGTGCCGGATCAGCCGAACGTTGCCAGCCTGCTCTACGGCCCGGTCCTGCTGGCGGCCGAAGAATCGGGGGCACGCACCGACTGGCGCCCCGTGGTGCTTGATGCGACCGATATCAGCCGATCAATTACCGGCGACCCCGCCACGCTCCGCTTCTCGATTGCCGGCGTGCCGTTCAAACCGTTCTACGAAACCTACAGCCGGCACTCGGTCTACCTGCACGTCACCTTCAAATAGACGTTGGGGTCCCGGAGTCTCGGGGGGGGGCCTCCGGACGTAGCGCGGCCTGAACCTCAAGGCCACAGCACGGCGTTCAGCGTGCGGTGACTTTCACCACGTCGAGCCGCAGCATCTGGCCGCCTAGGGGCTTGTCGGTAACGCCCGCGATGATCTGCATGCGATCGGCGCGATCGGATTCGGCATTGTCCATCTGCCGGTCGTTGCCATCCACCACACGCACCGTGACCGTGGCGCCGACCGCCATCGGAATGATTACCTCAAAGTCTTCCTTGAAAATCGTGTGGCTGACTTTCGGGTAGTGATTCAGCCAGTATGTCTGCTTCGGCTCCGACACCTCGATGTGCCAGGCCGACCAGTCACGTGCCCGGATCGCACCACCCACTTGATAGTACGGATGCGCGGCGTCCGGTGTCTCCCCCCCAAGAATCGTCGTCGGTTCAAAGAGGCCGCGAATCCGCAGGCGCACGTCGTAGATACTCCCCGTCTTGCCGCCGATCGTGGCCGCCTTCTCAATGAGCTGCTTGTGTATGCATGTGTCCGGCTGCGGAGGGTATTCACCGGTGCACGCATCGTGGATGAAGAGCTGATGAAGGCCCTGGGCTATACCCTCGGGATCGCCTGCCTGAGCATTCTGTCCCGACACAGACGTAAGGCGGACACCAACAACACATATCGCAAGCCAGCCAACAGCATGAAAAGCCGTCGAAAGGAGTCTGGACATGTGCGAGAAAGACTGAGCGATTCGCGCACGGGAGTCAAGTGCGGTTCGAGGCGCCGATCAGCGAGGACTCGAAGGCTGCGCGACCCGGATGGCCTCAGCGGGTAGCGCGAACGCGACCACGTAGTCGGCAAGGGCAGATTCCAACTCCGCATGCCCACCTGCAGCGATGACGACGAGTTGTCGGTCACCGCGCCGCAGGCGATAGGTCATGAGCATGGGTGGCGCCCACGCCTTCGGCTACGGGCCAATCGGCGACCCCGCCGTCAAGCGGTGCCACCGCCCGATTTTTGACCGCCGCCACCGGAGGCGCCTCCGCCCAGCATGCCGCCGTTGCCGCGCGCCACATTGGTCGGCTGCGCGCCCAAGACCTAGTCCATCAGGCCGCTACCGCCACGCTGACTGGGCAATCTTCCAGGGTCCTCAAGGCCGGAGGGCTGCGCGTTCGGCTGTTTCTTGCATCTCCCAAGAACCGCAGGCGCGAGAACCTCGGTGCTACTGGCCACTTGCGTTTCGCTCACAAGGAGTTCGCGGGCTGTCGGCTGCAGTCCGCCCATCTGAGCGAAAATATCAGCGGTCTGCATTCTGTCTCTCCTACAATCGCCTGATGCCTGCCGTTCCCGCCATTTCAACCCGCACGGTGATCTTCTGCGATGGCGCTACGAAAGGAAACCCTGGACCTGGAGGCTGGGGCGCAGTGGTGGTGACGCCGGAGGACCGGGTGACCGAACTGGGCGGCGCCGTGCCCCACACCACCAACAACCGGATGGAGCTGACTGCGGCCATCAGCGCACTCGAGTGTGCGCAATCGGTCGGGGGCCCACTCGACGTCTATACAGACTCCACCTACGTCATCAAAGGCATTCGCGAGTGGATCTGGGCCTGGCGCCGGCGCGGATGGAAAACCGTCGAGGGCAATGACGTGCTCAACCGCGACCTGTGGGAAGTGATGTCGTCACTTGTCTCCGGCCGCGGCTCGGCCGCCATCAACTGGCACTACGTTCGAGGTCACGTGGGCACGCCCGGCAACGAACGTTGTGATGCCATCGCCAACAGCCTCGCGAGGCGCGCTCCGGTGGATCTCTACTCAGGCAGCCTCGTGGGTTACAGCGTCGATATCCTCGACGTGCCAGACGACACGTCCGTGCCTGCGCGGAGCTCAAGCCCCCGAAAGGAGACGGTCGCCGCTCACTCGTACGTGAGTGTGGTGGACGGTCAGCCGACTCGTCATGCCACTTGGGCCGAATGCGAGCGCCACGTGAAGGGCCGCTCCGGCGCAAAATTCAAGAAGTCAGTCAGTGCGGCTGATGAGGCCGCCATCCTACGAAGCTGGAACGTCGACCCTAAAGACCTGTGAACGCATCTCTCCTGGTCTGACGATGAAGCCGGTCTCGTTCTTCGCGGTGTTGCACGAATCGCCAGCGGCCACGCGAGTCGTATACGCGCCTAGGCTGAGGCTCTCGAGCGGGATGCGCAGGTCAATCTTGCCGGGAACGCCTCAGTTAACACTTCTGTCGTATCTCAGCTGCGCGCTGAGCGTCGGCTGAACGGGCAGCGGGTTCATGTGGTTGTGCGCTCGTTGCTGCGCCGGGGGATGACGGGCATTGCCACGTCAGGCATGCTGCGGAGTGCCGTTCCCCCCCACCGGTATTCGCGTGCCCCCTGCAAATCCCAATGCAAGGATGGTCAGCACCAACGGCGCCTTCGAACAATTAGGCACCGTGATATCAAGGGAGACGCTCCCGCGGTTGTCGAGCGTCTTACCCATGGCGGATGCGCGCAGTGGATAGCGGCCAGGATCGCGATCTGACGACGCATGAGGAGCCTGCTCGGACGTTGGAAAAGCCGGCTTCGCACGCGGTTTGGCCGCTCCACGTTGGTGACTCAGCGGTTCCCGAGGACCGCACTGAAAATGCGCCCGAACGGACGGTGCACAGCAAACGCCTCGGCATCTGGGCGCCTGGATGCAAACGATTCAAGCAGCGCGTGAAACACCGGGCCCTCTCGACCGTATAACGCCAGCGCCGAGGAGTCCGCATCGCTCGCCGCCAGAGACTGATCCCATCAATGCACCGCCAGAGCACCAATGACACGCGCTGAGACTCCGGCGTCGTCGAGCGCCGATCGGACCGGGCGGCTGCGGCAAGTTCGGGGATCGGCCTGGAGGTCACCGGCTTGCGCGCATGAAGACTCGCGGATGAAGCAGGAGTTCTTCCCCATGGTCGCCACGCCAGCTCGGCTGCCATAACTCAAGCACGCAGCGAGTGGCCTCCTGCGCCTCATGATGCGTCATCGCAGGAAGACGGGCCCAGCGCTCTGCGTCTGGTGCCGGCCAGACCCGTGCCCAGTTCGAGATCCACTGCCTCAACTGGGCGCATGTCTCGGCGTCGATGGGCGTGTTTGAGTCCGACGACATGCGGCGATTGAACCGCAGGAGCAATCCGGCGCCATCACCACGCCTTCGCGCCACGCCCCTTGACGACGCGGCCCGGTGTGGCGCCGGTGTGGACGCCGTCTTTCAGGACAGACACGCCGTTGACGAGCACGTGTACCATGCCGGTCGAGTATTGATGCGGCTTTTCAAATGTCGCGTGATCGTTAATCTTCGCCGGATCAAAGATCGTGACATCCGCAAAGTAGCCCGGCGCGAGACTCCCCCGCTTCTCAATACGGAGCACCCTGGCCGGCTGTGAGGTCAGCTTTCTCACCGCATCCTGCAACGTCAGCACGCCTTCGCGCGTGTAGCGACCGACGACGCGCGCGAAACTGCCGTACGCGCGCGGATGAGTGCTCGACTTCAGAAACACGCCTTCAGGTGCCATCGACCCCGCGTCCGAACTAAAGCTCATCCATGGCAGGGCCATCTGGCGACGCACGTTCTTCTCAGACATCAGAAAATACACGACCTGCACGCGGCTGCCATCTTCGATCACCAAGTCGATTGCGGTGTCCTCGGGCGACTGGCCTCGAGACTTCGCGACCTCGGCCAGTGTCCTGCCGGCGAGCGGCTTCAACGCGTCATTCTTGAAACCTACGAGGAGCGTGCCCTCAGCGCCGGCCGCAAGGTAGAGGTTCTCCCACTCGGTGGTGCGCGTGGTCATCTCGCGAAGCACGCGTTGCCTGATCTTCGAGTCCTCGAGGCGGTTGATCCAGGCCGCGTGTCCGCCTTCCTGCACCCAGGGCGGCATCGCCGCATCCAGCCCAGTGGATCCGGCCGTGTAGGTATACATGTCGGCGCTGATCTCCAGTCCCGCCGCACGCGCGTCTTCGACCTTCCGAATCACCTCGTCGAGTTTGGTCCAGTTCTCTTTGCCTGCGGCCTTGAGGTGATAGATCTCGGCGGGCACCTTCGCTTCACGTGCAATCATGATCAACTCGTCCACCGCTTCCAGCAGGCGATTGCCTTCGCTGCGCATATGCGAGATGTAGATGCCGCCGTGTTCCCCCGCGACGCGAGCGAGCGCGATGAGCTCGGGTGTCTTCGCGTAGAACGCCGGCGCGTAGATGAGTGATGACCCGACGCCCAGTGCACCTTCTCGCATCGCCTGAGCGACGAGGCCGCGCATGGTATTGAGCTCAGTCGCCGTCGGTTCACGGTTATCCTCACCAAGCACATTCATTCTCACAGTAGTGGCGCCGATAAACGATGCGATGTTAGTGGACACTCCTTTCGCGACCAGGTGGTCCAAATACTCCTTGAGCGTCGTCCACTCGATGGCGTACTTGATGTCGCCTTGCTGCTTGACGATTTCGGTTTTCATCGTAGGTGTGAGCGGACCGCCCGACAAGCCCTCACCAAACACCTCGAGCGTCACGCCCTGACGGATGTCACTCTGCGAACGGCCGTCAGCCAGCAGCGGTGTGCCTGCCCAGCTCAACATGTTGATGAAGCCAGGAGCAACGGCCAGTCCCTTCGCGTCGATCTCCGTCCGGCCCGTTGCATCGCCGATCGCGCCGACGGCGACGACCGTGTCACCGCTGATCGCCACATCGCCCGTCACGGGCGCTCCGCCGCTGCCGTCGTAAATGGTGCCGTTACGGATGAGAACGTCGTATTCCGTAGGCCCGGAGCAGGCTGAGACAGACATCGCCATGACAAACACTACCGAGAGGTTCCGCATGCGCAACAGGCTAACAGAAGCGGCCGGACCTGAAGATTTAGGGTTTCCTCATGCGTTCTTCAGCCCGCTCCCACGACTCGATTGGGCCTTTTAGGGGAATTCCTGGCTCAGGAGGCCCTGACGAGACGCATCACCCTGAGCTTTGTTGTTGTCGCCGTCCTGGAATTGAGGCCCACGCGAGCCGGTCTGCTGAGAAGTCCGTGCCCGGTGTGGGAGTTGAAGGACATCGCGACCGTCGCGAAATCCTGGTGACGGTTGGCCCCATTGGGATCCCCACGTCCACGTCCTACAGTCATCATCCGCCCGAAGCACGCAGACAGCTCGACTAGTTAACGGCCGTCTGGCTGCGCGGCTATCGCATCGACCTGCTCGATGCCGAGGGTCGCATCCGACCGCGCGAGATGCTGCACCACGCGAGCGTAGCCAACCTCGACTACCGCCAGCCTGCATTTCGCTTGTGGAGCGCCTGGTTGCCGCCGGCCGGGAGACTCGCCCGGTCATGCTGCGCGAATCGATGGAGGCGCCCCACTCCTCCGGGCAGAAGCTGTTGATGTCTTACGCGCTCGTCCATCCCACTTCCACCACGCTACGTGGCGCCACGCTCAAGCTCACCGTGACCTGGACACCTGCGACTGCGAAGACGACCAAGTCTGCATTCCCCGTCAGCCTCGATGCGAATCCCAAGGCGTTGGGCGGCGACCGTTCATTCGATGTGCCCGCCGGTGTCTCAGTCACGAACTCAGAATTCAGGCTCCCGGCCAACGAGCGTCTGCGCGCACTTGGCAGCCATCTGCACGACTGTGCCATCGAGATACGCCTCAAAGATGTGTTGACGGGCAAGGTCATGGCGCGCCTTCAGATCACACACTTCGCCGACGGCCGGCTCATCTCGGTCGGTTACACACGATTCGTCCTCATCCGTAGGACCTTCATCTGGCGGCGGATCGTCCGTATTGAGTGACGGCTGTCTACATTCACTCGACGGGAGCCACCGTTCTTGACGGCGCGATGCCGTACCTCGCAGGGCCGTTCATTCCAGACAACTCGACACAGTGGCCGGCGATAGATGCGGTGAAGGCCCTCCTCCAGGTAGACCTGGCCGTGATGCTGGGCAACGATCTGCACGCCGGCAATCGCCACCGCACCCAGGGCCACTGCCCACGGCGTGTCCCCGGCCAGGACCACGGTGTACGCGAAGAAGAAGTTGTGCCCTTCGCGGGCGCCACGGCAATGGGGTCATTGGCCCACCACTCTATGAGGGCGGTCGCAATCGCAGACGCCTGGCACGTAGCCGGGATCTATGCCGGCTGCCTCAAGCACGGCCGGCTGGACAAATACAATATCGGCCATCGGCACAAACGTAGTGACGCCTGCTAACACTTCGGTGCCGAGGGCGGGACGCATGGGCATGCTGCGCTAGGTAACGCCTCAGCGGCGGCAAAATCCGGTCCGCGGACCGCGACGCGCGCTGTCTCGGCCTGACCGAAGGTATAGTTGATAGCTTGGTTATATTTTGTCGACCTGAAGAACGCATGTTGCCTACGCCTGATGCGTCCCTGCGCATCGCCGTCATCGGTTCAGGTATTTCCGGCCTCACGGCGGCGCACCGGCTCCAGCGGCACCATCAGGTCACCGTCTTCGAGTCCGGCGGCTCGGCGGGTGGACACACCCACACCGCCGACGTCACTCTGGCCGGTTGCCGTTACTCGATCGACACCGGTTTTATCGTCTTCAACCACCGCCACTACCCGCGATTCAGCGAACTGCTCACCGACCTAGGCGTCGCGTCGCAACCCACCGTTATGAGTTTCAGCGTCCGGTCCGACCGATCGGGCCTCGAATACGGCAGCGCGTCCGTCAACGCGTTGTTCGCGCAAAGGCGCAACCTGGTGCGTCCGCAGTTTGCGCGTCTATTGTGGGACATCCGCCGTTTTAACCAGGCCGCATCCGGCACCGGTCTGCCCGACGACCGCACGACGGTGGCCGAATACGTCGAACAGCAAGGGTACAGCCAGGCGTTTTGTGATTTGTATCTGGTGCCGATGGGTGCGTCGCTCTGGTCGAGTCCGCCGCGGCAGTTCCTCAGATTCTCGATGCGGTTCGTCATCGAGTTCATGCATAACCACTCACTGTTGCAGACTAGCGGCCAGCCGACCTGGCGCGTCATTGCCGGAGGGTCACGGACGTACGTGGACGCACTCCTGGCCCGTTTTACCGGCACCATCGTCTTCAACCGCGCGGTCCGGCGAATACAGCGGCTGACGGATCGGGTCGTGGTCACAGATGCCACAGGCCACCAGGCCGCGTTCGACCATGTGATCCTGGCGTGCCATGCAGATCAGGCGTTGGACATACTGGCCGACCCGTCTCCGATCGAACGCGAGGTCTTGAGCGCTTTCCCCTATCAGCGCAACGAAGTCCTGCTGCATACCGACACGTCGGTGTTGCCGCGATCGCGCCGGGCTTGGGCCAGCTGGAACTATCACGTTCCTGCCATTGACCGTGATGCGGTCTCAGTGACGTATGATATGAATCGGCTCCAGCAGTTGCGTGCGCCGCACCAGTTCAACGTCACCTTGAATGGCACGAGCCTGGTCAATCCGGATCTGGTGCTCGGCCGTTTCATCTACCATCACCCCGCATTTACGCCTGGCCGGGATGCCGCCCAGCACCGTCACGCTGAACTCATCGACGTCAACCGTACGTCTTTCTGCGGCGCCTACTGGGGCTTTGGGTTTCACGAGGACGGCGTCCGAAGCGCGCTGGCTGTGGTCAACGCACTCGATCGGCGCGTGGCCGCATGACCAGCGCCCTCTACCTCGGGCGGCTGCGCCATCGCCGCTTCAGCCCACAACACCACGAGTTTACGTACTCGATCTTTCAGGTCTACCTGGATCTCGCTGAGCTCGATCGCGTGTTCGACGGCCGCTGGTTCTGGTCCACGCGCCGGCCCGCGATCGCCAGATTTCGACGCACCGATCATCTCGGCGACCCGTCGATCCCCCTGGACACAGCCGTGAGAGATCTGGTGGAAGCCGCAGGCGCACCACGCCCGACCGGACCTGTGCGACTGCTGACGCACCTGCGCTACTTCGGGTACGGGATGAACCCCGTCAGCTTTTACTACTGCTTCGATCCCGGCGGCGCTCACGTTGAGGCGATTGTGGCCGAGGTCAACAACACACCCTGGGGCGAGCGCCACTGCTACGTGCTCTCCGCGCGCATTAACGGTACGCCTGGGCACTTTGCGCTCCGCAAGGCGTTTCACGTGTCGCCGTTCATGCCGATGACCATCGACTACGACTGGCACCTGAGCACCCCGGGGCCGCAGTTGGCCATCCACATGGTCAACCTCGAGGCCGGCCAGCGCGTCTTCGATGCCACGCTTTCGCTCGCGCGGCGCCCAATCACGGGCTTCCAACTCGCCCGAGTGCTTCTCACGTACCCGCTCATGACGATGCAAGTGGTACTCGGCATTTATTGGCAAGCACTTCGGCTTTGGTGGAAGGGGGTGCCCTACCATCCGCATCCCCGGCGGGCCACCGACGGTGATTCACCCACACACTTTACGGAGAATATTCGATGACACACACTCGAGCCGGCTGGCTGGATCGCGCGGCGTACCGGCTAATCGATCGCACACTGAACGGCCTTCGCGAGGGCCGTCTTACCGTGATCAGTCCCTTTGGCACGCGCACGTACGGCAGTGCGGGAGATTTGGCAGCCACCATTCACGTGGACGACCCGGCCATGTTCCGGCGACTGCTGACAGGTGGAACGCTCGCCGCGGCCCGGTCGTATGTAGGCGGCGAATGGCGGGCGGACGACCTGACAGCGGCCTGCCGCATCGTCGCGCGCAATCTGGATGTGGCCGACCGGCTGGACCGCGGCTGGGCTCGCCTGTCCGCGCCATTTTTTAACGCCATCCACTGGGCTCGCCGCAACACGCGCCGCGGCAGCCGCCGCAACATTCACGCGCACTACGATCTGGGCAATGAGTTCTTCGCGCTGTTCCTTGACGACACTATGACGTATTCGTGCGGTATCTTCGAACATGAGCAGAGCTCGCTGGCCGACGCTCAGCGCGCCAAGGTGGACCGTATCCTCCAGAAACTCCACCTGCAGCCGACCGACCATTTACTGGAGATCGGCACCGGATGGGGCGGTCTCGCCATCTGGGCGGCCTCGCAGTATGGATGCCGGGTCACCACCACCACCATTTCCCGTCAGCAATGGGAAGTCGCCGAGCGTCGCGTGCGTGAAGCGGGGTTGGCCGACCGGGTCACGGTGCTGCTGGCCGACTACCGAGACCTGACCGGCACCTACGACAAACTCGTGTCCGTCGAAATGATCGAAGCGGTCGGCGCCGAATTCCTGGATACCTTCCTGGAACAGTGCGGCAAGCGGCTCGCGCCGGGCGGGCGCCTGGGGATTCAGGCCATCACCGTCCCTGACAGCCGGTATGACGGATACGTGCAGTCGGTGGACTTCATTCGACAGGATGTCTTCCCCGGCAGTTCGCTCGTCTCGGTCCGCGCGATGAACGACGCGTCAGCACGGACCACCGACCTGCGCTCCGAATCGGTTGAGGATCTCACGCCGCACTATGCGCGTACTCTGCGCGAATGGCGGACACGATTCCTCGATCGGATCGATGATGTGCGTCGCCTCGGCTACCCGGAGGACTTCATTCGCCGCTGGGAGTTCTATCTGGCCTCGTGCGAAGCGGGCTTCGCGGAAGCGACCACCGGCCTGGTGCAGGTGGTCTACGCCGCGCCGAGCGCGCACGCCAATGGGGACCGATCGTGATCGATACACTGCTCGCCTCCGCCATCGACCTGACCGAACGGGGCTTGATCCCGGACCGCGTGGTTCGGCTGGGCATTCGGCAGATGTGCCGGCAACGCCTGCGCGTGGAGACGCGCGACGTCGCTGACTTGCCGAGCCGGCGTGCGGCGCTCCGCCGTGACATGGACGCCAGTCCCATCGCGCTCGTCCCAGACGCGGCGAACGCCCAGCACTATGAAGCACCGGTCGAACTGTTTGAGCGGGCCTTGGGGCCACAGTTGAAATACAGCTGCGGCTACTGGCCAGAGGGCGTCACGACCCTGGCGCAAGCCGAGGAAGCGGCGCTTGAGGCAACCGCCGCTCACGCCGTGCTGGCCGATGGTCAGGACGTACTTGAGCTTGGCTGTGGCTGGGGCTCGTTGACCCTGTGGATGGCCAGTCATTACCCTGCGAGCCGTATTCTGGCCGTATCCAACTCGCATCGCCAGCGGGCTTTTATCCTGGAACGGGCGGCATCGCGAGGCCTAGCAAACGTCGAGGTCGTGACTGCCGATATGAACGATTTCTCCACCGCACGCCGGTTCGATCGAATTGTGTCTGTCGAGATGTTCGAACACATGCGCAACTATCGCGCGCTCCTGCAGCGCATCGCAGGCTGGATGCGCCCCGATGCGAAGCTCTTCATTCACATCTTCTGCCACCGGTCACTGGCTTATCCGTACGCCACGGAAGGGTCGGGCGACTGGATGGGCCGTCACTTTTTTACCGGCGGACTGATGCCGAGCGAATCGCTGTTGCTCGACTTTGATACCGACGTGCACGTGGTGCAGCAGTGGCGATGGGATGGCACGCACTACCAGAAGACGGCCAACGCGTGGCTCACCAATCTGGACGCCGCCAGGGATGACCTCATGCACGTCTTCGTCCGCCACTACGGTCAGCGGGACGCGGAGCGATGGTTCCACCGGTGGCGTCTGTTTTTCATGGCCTGTGCCGAACTCTGGGCCTATCAGGAGGGTCGTGAGTGGTGGGTGGCCCACTACCTGCTTGAGCCCCAGGTCACGATGTGAACGGCCCCTACAAGATCGGCACACTCGGCCGGCTTACCGGCGTCTCGCCCGCGCTCCTGCGCACCTGGCAGCGGCGGTTTAGCCTCATCGTCCGGGAGCGTGGCGAGGGCGGCCTTCGCATCGTGGCCTGGCACCTGGCGCGTCACAGGGTGCGCGTGGCGTCTCTGGGTTCGTCGATGTCGCTCGAAGACCTGGCGCTGGCGGGCCGTACGTCGCGCGCACACGCGGTCCCCCTGTCGGTCACACGGCGGGCTGTCTTCACGCGTCACATGACGGCGATCACCCGGCTCTTCCCTGAGACCGTGGTCGAACACCTCTTCGTCGGCGGCCGGGGCGTGCCCTCGGGTGCGCGAAGCACCGCGCATCGCATTGCCCTCCCGCATGACACGCCACTCGAGACCGTCGTGCAGCGCATCGTCTCAGACGTGGGAAGCGTCAAGCCACGACCACGTACGCGGCGACCCATCGCACGATGAAAGTCGCGCTCATTATCGCGTTTGTCCTCTACGGCATTCCACTCTGGTCGCTGCGGTATCGGTGGCGGTCCACCGTTTACCGGATGACCGGCTGGAAGATCAACGTGCTGCCATGGTTTGGACACGACATCGCCGCGCTCTTCACCAACCGGTATTTCGCCACCGATGACGAGCGGCGCATGGCGCGGCGTTTCCGCTGGTACATGGCCGGCTACCTCGCGCTGCTGGTGCTGGTCCTGACCGCGTGAATGGAACGGTTCAAATCAGCTGATTCCTCATGGAGCCTGAATTCCATCTGGATCACCACCAGGATCGGTACGGCCTGCCCCTGGAAGCGTCCCGGGCGAAACAGCCATTGCCGGGCGGTCTTCATCGCCATTTCGTCGAGACCAAACGCGCGATCGAGCGACTTGCTGATGCGCACCTCGGTGATCACGCCATTGGTGCCCACCACGGCTTCAAGTTCCACCATGCCCTGAATCTTGGCGCGCATGGCCTCGGGCGTGTACTTGGGATCGATCTGGCGAAGAATAGTCGGGTTGGTCACGCCGCTGCCCGAGCGCATCGCGCCGCCGCCGAACCCGCCGCCGGTGCCGTCGCCAATTCCAGATCCCCGTCCTGGCCCGGTGCCCGTGCCCACCCCTGTGCCGCCACCGCCACCGGTGCCGGCTCCCAAAGAGGGCGCTGCCGTGAGTCCCGAGAGGGTGCCGGCCGTCGGCATGACCGCAGCCATCTGCACCGGCGCCACAAGTGCGGGGGGCGGCGGTACATCGACCTTGACCGGCTCGATCACGGGCGGCTTGGGCAATACCGCTTTCATTTCGAGTTTGGCCGGGGGGGTCGGAGAGGAGTTGCCACCGCCTCCGCCGCCTCCGCCAGGACCCGCCGCCTGCACAAACACCAGATTGTATTTTTCAATAGGCGTCGGCTGTGCCGCCTCTGGGGGCGGACGCAGCGCCATGATCAGCAGGACAAGCGCGACCGCCACGCCATGGAGGGCGACAGACGTTGAGAATGCCCGGCCCATCTTGTGATGCGCGGGCGGCTGAAACATCGAACTGGCACCAAGCCAGCCCTGCTCGACTTTGAGGGGAGCCGGCACGGTAGCCGCGGGTGGGACAACAGGCCCACCGGGAACCGGCACGTTCGCAGGTGCGTGAGCGCTCATCGGACTGGGTGACACCTCAGTATACGCATCTCGGCCTTTTGTGGTGCAGAGTGCAAAAGCAATGCCCGCCGGCCTTTGCCTGGGGGTGGTAGACTCCACGTGGAGTGTCCCTATGTTCGGCAGCCTTGGTGTTCCCGAGTTACTCATCATTCTTTTCATCGTGATTCTGGTGTTTGGTGCCAGCCGCCTGCCCGAGTTGGGCAAGGGCATCGGCAAAGGCATTCGGAATTTCAAGGACGCGACGAAGAACGGCCTAACCGACAAACGCGACTCGTAAGAGTCGCTGGGCTAGATCACCAGCCGCTTGTCGCCTGCGCGGCGGGTCACCCGTTCCCTGTCGAGGTACTCCAATAGGGGAATCGCGAACTTCCTGCTCACGCCGAACCGTGCCTTTGCCGACGCCACGTCCATGGTGGAGCCTGATCCCAGGCCCTTGACCTCCGCTTTCAGCGCCTTTAGCGTGTCGGCGTGAAACCACAACACATCCAGGCGCTGCACGCGACCTGCGCTTTGCAGGGCGTGTAGGGCCTTCTGAACCAGAGCTGGTGACGCCTGGGTGAGCAGAGCCAGCGCTGCCACGTCCGGCGGCTGCACACCCGCCGCCTTGAGGGCATCGCCGATCACCTGTCGCACGCGAGCATCATCTCCGGTCACGACGCGGGTATGCGCCGTGAGCGCGAGTCGCTCGGTGCCTGTCACAGCGGCACCGAGTCCGGATAGGAGCGTGTCGAACACATCACCCGCCGCCACATGCGCACTTACCACATCACGTGGCACACCCACTTCGTCCGGGTGGTCGCGATGAAACGCGGCGAGCTGAGCGACGATGGCCGCGCGTGCGGCGGCTACCGCAGTGGCGTCCACATGCCGATCGGTGGTTCGTATCGCGCGGCCATCGGTCACGAGTCTCTGCAGGATGTCGTCGCCATCCCCAGGGCTCAGCCCACCGCGGCGCACCAGATCCCCCGCCGTCAGGCCTCGAAGTCCGGCATCGCTGAGCCAGGTCATGACCCACGCGATCGGATCGTCGGCGGTCAAGGCCGCCAGACGAGCTGCGGCGCCCTTACGACGAACCCCACCCGCCGCAGGCTCCGGATCTAATACCACTGCGCCCCCGATAGTCATCACCGGAGACGCCGCGCGCAGCACCAGGCGATCGCCACGCGTCAACACGGCTGGCGACGCCAGACGCAGGCGCGCGAGCGCGTGCCCCCCCGGAGGCACTTCTACATCACTTGCGCCGGGTGGCACCGGCGTCCAGGCGTCTCCCGCCCGCGCGCGCACGGACGCAATCGATACGCGGCCCAACCAATCACCCGTGCCCTGATGCACACGCACCCGCGTACCGTGGCGGAGCGCGCGGGCGCCCAGCAACAACTCGAGGCGCACATCCACACGTCGCGTCACGGCCAGCGAGCCGGGCGTGGCCAGGGTCATCCCACGGGCCACCTCGGCCAGCGTCACGCCTCCCAGGTTCACGGCCACGCGCTGAGGCGCCGCCACCAATGCGACCGATCGTCTGTGCACCTGGACCCCGCGCACTCGCACCAGTCCGCCACCCGGCAACACCACCAGCGCATCTCCGTGGCGCAGCGCACCAGAAACCAGTGTGCCGGTCACGACGGATCCAAACCCGCGAATGCTGAAGGCGCGATCGATCGGCAGCCGCGTGACGCCGCGTGACGCCGCTGGCGGCGCCTCTGTCACCAGCCCAGCGATCACCTCGCGCAGTTGGTCCAATCCCTGTCCCGTCCTGGCTGATACGGCGATCACGGGCGCGGCCTCAAGCGCACTGCCGGCCACAAGTTCGCGCACTTCGAGTTCCGCCAATTCGATCGTGTCCGCGTCTGCGGCATCGGCCTTCGTGATGACGATGATGCCGCGCGACATGCCGAGGAGGCGGCAGATCTCAAAGTGCTCACGCGTCTGCGGCATCACTGACTCGTCGGCGGCAACCACGAGCAGCACCGCGTCCAGCCCGCCGGCGCCGGCCAGCATGGTGCGCATGAACTTTTCATGACCCGGCACGTCCACAAACGCCACCTCGACGTCGCCGATGGTGGCGTGGGCAAACCCCAGTTCGATCGTGATGCCCCGCACCTTTTCTTCCTTAAGCCGATCGGGATCGGTACCGGTGAGCGCCTGCACCAGTGCGCTCTTGCCGTGATCGATGTGCCCCGCCGTGCCGATGACGAGCGTCTTCACGTCCGGACGTTCACCATGAAGTTCCATGAAGATCCATGAAGATTCACCACGTATCAGGTGGGAAGTCTGGAAGCGCGGGATTGAGAGCCCGGCTCCGCCCCGCGCCTTCAAAGATCTTCATGTCCGTCATGGTAGAGATCCTGCTAGCGCTTCTTGCCGCGTGCGGCTTTCTTGAACGCGCGCTCACGCGGACCAAGGCGCTTGCTGCCCTTGACCGAGGGCTTGCCTCGCCCGGCCGGACGTCCCTCGCCCTTGCGGGGCTCGGCGCGGCTGTAGCGGGGGCCTCGATTACGCTCGGATTGCCGCACGGTGTCGAGAATTTCAGTGAGCCCGAGATCGATCAGGCGGCGTTCAAGATCGACGCGAATCAACTGGACAGCGACCTTGTCGCCCAGACGATACGTGCGGCCGCTCTTTTCACCACGCAGCAAGTGCGCCTTTTCGATAAATCGATAATAGTCGTCGGCCATCGTGGACACGTGAACCATGCCTTCCACGAAGTGCTCCACCAGTTCGATGTGCAGGCCAAACGCCGTCACACCGGTGACAAACCCGGTGAATTCGTCGCCGACTTTGTCGGCCATGAACCGCACCTTCTTCCACTGTACCAGTTCCCGCTCGGCATCCACCGCGCGGCGCTCGCGCTCTGAAGTGTGCCTTCCAATTTCCGGCAGGTCCTCGGTCAACTCGGCGCGCCGTTCCTTCGAGACGCCGCGACGCGACTCGCGCAGCGATCGATGGACGACGAGGTCCGGGTAGCGGCGGATCGGTGACGTGAAGTGCGCGTAGTGGGCTGTGGCCAGGCCGAAGTGGCCCACCGGTGTTGGATCGTACCGAGCCTTCTGCATCGTGCGCAGCATGAGCATCGCGATCGGTTTTTCCTCGGGCTTGCCTTTGATCTTCTCCACCAGCTTCTGGAAATCTTTGGGCTTGAGGTTTTCAGCCGACCCCGACAAGGAATACCCTAGCGCGCCAATGAACTCCTCGAAGCTCTCCACCTTCAGCGGATCGGGCGCCTCGTGGATGCGATACAGCGCGGGCATGCTATGGGTTTCGAGGTGTTCGGCTACTGTCTCGTTCGCCAGGAGCATGAACTCCTCGATCAGCCGATGCGCGACGTTCCTCTCAGTTGCCACGATCGCGGCCATCTCGCCGTCTTCACCAAACTGAATTTCAGATTCCTTTAGATCGAAATCTACTGAGCCACGTCGACGCCGGCGGGCGTTGAGAATCTCGAACAGCGCATGCATGCGCTCGAACATCGGCACCAGCGCGTAGTACTTCGCACTGACGACGGAGTCGCGGTCCGTCAGTATTTGACTCACCTCGGTGTAGGTCATGCGCGCGTCGCTGTAGATCACGCCGTCGTGCATCTCGTAGCGCACCACGCTCCCATTGCGCTGATCCACTTCCATCAGACACGACTGCACCAGACGATCGACCCGCGGCTTGAGACTGCACAGGCCGGTGGAGAGCTCTTCGGGGAACATATGTATCGCGCGCTCGGGGAAATACACCGATGTGCTTCGTTCGTGCGCGTCTTCGTCCAGCGGACTGCCCTCTGTCACGTAGTGGGAGACGTCGGCGATGTGTACGGCGAGCCAGTAATTGCCATTGGGCAACCGGTCGATCGAAATGGCATCGTCGAAATCGCGCGCGTGCTCCCCGTCGATGGTGACGGTCTGCCACTCGCGGAAGTCGGTGCGGCGCTCGCGGTCGCGCGGCTTGACTTCAGTGCCCAGTCGAGTGGCTTCGACAACGGCCGCGGCGCTGTGCACATCCGACAGATTGTACTTGCGGATGATGACGGTGGTGTCTACTCCCGGCGCGTCCGCATCACCCAGCACCTCCGTGATCCGTCCCTGGGCTGGACGGGTGGCGGTGGGCCACGTGGTGATCGTGAGCGTCACCATCTCGCCCGGCTTCGCCCCACACGCAGCGCCCGGCATGACTTCCACGTCCATCACCAACCGCCGGTCAAACGGCACAACGAACCCGCGCTTCTGCGCGTCCACTTCATACCGGCCCACCACCGAGGACGTGCCGCGCTCGAGGATGCGCACGATGCGGCCTTCGGCCCGGTTGTCGTCACGCGAACGTTCGACGCGCACCACCACCCGGTCGCCATGCATAGCCTGGTTGAGGTTGGCGCCTGCAATGAAAATGCTGGTGGGGCCGTCTTCGGGCGGGCGCTCCGCGTCCACAAACCCGAACCCGCGCGGGTTGGTAGACACGCGTCCGACCACCAGGTTCATCCGGTCCGGCAGGCCGAAGCGGGCTCCTCTAATTTCAATCAACTCGCCGGTGTCCACCAGGCGGCCGAGGACGCGTTTGAAGGAGGCCCGATCTTCCCGCGGCCACTTCAGCCGCTGCAGCAGTTCTTTGACGGTGGCCGGATGGTCCACCTTGTCCCGAATCTGCTCCAGGATCTCAATATCTGTCATGTGTTCTTTCTTGGGCGCTCTGCGCCCTGGTGCTTTAGTGTACTCCCCACCCAAAATGAGGCGATTCCGGTGGTGCTTCAGGATGGCAAACCGCTGGTGGTCTCCCAATCGGCCGACCCGGGCAGCGAGCGTCGAGTCACCGCGGAGCTGACAGCTCCCATTTGAAAGTAACGCTACGCGTCGTCAGCGTAATGGCGACTTGTCCGCCGTAGCCCCGCAGGGGCGAAGGTGGACATGTCGCCATTACCGCGAGGGCGTGGCAGGTTCCGCGAACGCCATGAGCGCCTTGAGCGCCTCGTCTCCCGAGTTCCTCGCGCCTCCGTCGAGTGACGAGGCCAGGCGCTGCGCGTCGCGCAGGCTCGAGAGCGGAATCTCGAGGCGTCCGGCGCGTTCGGCCTGGCCCACCTCCCTGAACGCCGTCTGCATGCGCTCGATCACGACCCGGGCCGCTTCATAGCGGCGACTCGCATCCCCGAAGTTCACCAGGAAAATCTGCACCTGCCCATCCAGGATGAGCGCCCGCGCCTCCATGAGGTTCGCCCGCTGCACCGCGTCCCGTCGCGCCTGGTCCACATTCGAGCGGCCCGACGCGCCGTAGATCCAGCCAGACAAGCCCGCGGCCACAATAACCGCGGCGATCCACGAAAGGAATTTTAGGGACACGTACTAGTGAAGCGTGTCGGGGTCCGTCCACGCCGAGAGATTCGTGATCGTATCGAGGCGACGCAGTAACTGTGCCATGACATCGCAGGCATCATCACGTTGGCACAGCTGATCGATTTCGGCAAGAATCCGGCTCAGCGCATCTTCGGCCTGCGCCACAGCCAGCTCCGAGTAGTACTCGCGTTGCTGGTCCAGGCACTGGTGATGTTTGAGGAACTCTTCACGGAAAAAAGCGGCTCGGCAGCAGCACGAGGCTCCAGCTAGAGGCCAATGGATCATCTTGGCCTCGACGCTGTTCAGGCGGGACTTGATAGCCATGCGCGAGTGAGCGGCTTCAGTCTAGGCAGGACGGGTGACCAGTGTCAATACCGACCACTTCCATCCGTTTACCCGATGCGCGCCTTCAGAATCTCGCCGGCCACCGCAGGGTTCGCCTTCCCTTTGGACGCTTTCATCACCTGGCCCACGAGGAATCCGAACGTCTGCAGCTTCCCCGCCCGGTACTGCGCCACCGGGTCTGGGTTGGCCGCCACCACCGCATCCACGATCGCTTCGAGTGCGGCCGTGTCGCCGATCTGGGCCAGGCCTTTCGCGTCCACGATCGCGCGCGCCGGCTGCCCGGTTTCCCACATGGCCTCGAACACGTCCTTCGCCGCTGAGCTGCTGATCGTCTGGCTGTCCACAAGACCGGTGAGCTCGGCGAGCGCCGCTGGACCGAAGGGAACGACAGCCACGCTGTCGCTGCCGATCTCTTTGAGCTTCCGTCTGATTTCGCCCTGGATCCAATTGCTGGCCGTCTTTGCGGCAGCGCCAGCGGTGACGGCGGCTTCGAAGAAATCCGCCGCGCCGGGAATGAGGCGGACCAGCACATCCGCGTCGTACTCGCTGATCCCGTGGGCCGCCACCAGCCGGGCCTGACGGGCCTCGGGCAACTCGGGCATCAACGCAGTGATGCGTGCCACCCACGCCGCATCCACCTGGAGCGGCGGCAGGTCGGGCTCGGGGAAATACCGGTAGTCGTGCGCGCCTTCTTTGCTCCGCATGGACTCGGTGGTGCCGGTATCGCTGTTCCAGAAGCGGGTTTCCTGTTCGACCCGTCCCCCGGATTCGAGTACGACGCGCTGCCTGGCAATTTCGTAGTCGAGCGCCTTCTGCAAAAAGCGGAAGGAGTTGACGTTCTTGACTTCGGCCCTGGCGCCCAGCGTCATATCCCCCACCGGACGCAGCGACACGTTCGCGTCACACCGCAGGCTGCCCTCTTCCATGTTGCCGTCGTTGACGCCGATGGCTACCAGAACCTCTCGCAGCTGACTGAAACAACTCGCGGCATCGGCCGCTGTTCGCAGGTCAGGCTCGGTGACGATTTCAATGAGGGGCACGCCCGCGCGATTGAAGTCGAGCAACGTGTGGCGATCGGACTCAGGGAACCCATGATGGAGCGACTTACCGGCATCCTCCTCCATGTGGATGCGCGTCAGGCGCACCGTGGTATCGCCGATGCGGACGTCGCCGCCCGTGGCGAGCGGCCGATCGAATTGGGAGATCTGATAGCCCTTGGGCAGGTCAGGGTAGAAGTAATTCTTGCGAGCGAAGATCGAGGTGGCATTCACGGTGCTGCCCAGCGCGATCGCGGCCCGGATCGCAAACTCCACGGCCTGGTGATTCAGCACCGGCAATGCGCCCGGCAAGCCCAGACACACCGGGCATACATGGGTGTTCGGCGCGGCCCCGAACGTCGTGGCGCACCCGCAGAAAATCTTGGTGGCGGTCAGGAGCTGGCAATGGATCTCGAGCCCGATCACGGGCTCGAGATTCATCGGCATCTAAGCCACCGGCCCCGCCGCCCGGACGGCCGCCGATGCGGTCGCCTCGAACGTCTTGAAGTTCTCAACGAACATCGTGGCCAGTTTCTTCGCCTGCGCGTCGTACGCCACCTGGTCTTTCCAGGTGTTGCGAGGGCGCAGGACTTCGGCCGGCACGTTCGGACAGCTTGAGGGCACGTCGAGATTGAAGATCGCATCCCGATCGTAGCCCACATGATCGAGCGCCCCCGACAGGGCAGCATTGATCATGGCGCGCGTGTGCGCAATCTTCATGCGCGATCCCACGCCATACGGACCGCCCGTCCATCCCGTGTTCACCAGCCACACGCGCGCCTGGTGTTTGGCAATACGTTCACCGAGTAAACGCGCGTACACGTTCGGGTCCCACACCATGAAGGGCGCGCCAAAGCAGGTGCTGAACGTCGCCTTCGGCTCCGTCACGCCACGCTCGGTGCCCGCCACTTTTGCGGTGTACCCGGACAGGACGTGATACATCGCAGCTTCAGGTG
>SYFT01000023.1 GCA_005799825.1 Acidobacteriota bacterium
GCCGGGACGTAGGCGCCACCGGCCGTGCACGATCCCATGACCACCGCGACCTGTGGAATGCCGGCCGCCGACATACGGGCCTGATTGAAGAAAATGCGGCCGAAGTGATCGCGATCCGGAAAAACGTCAGCCTGCAGCGGCAGGAAGGCGCCACCTGAATCAACCAGATAAACGCACGGCAGGTGATTCTGCAGCGCTACCTCCTGCGCCCGTAAGTGCTTCTTGACCGTGAGGGGGTAGTCGGTGCCGCCTTTGACGGTGGCGTCGTTGGCCACGATCATGACGTCGCGTCCAGAGACGCGACCAATGCCGGTCACGACGCCGGCAGCCGGCGCGTCGTTGTCGTACATCCCCCAGGCCGCAAGCGGCGACAGTTCGAGGAAGGCCGACCCTGGGTCGATCAGCGCCTCGATGCGCTCGCGCACCGGTAGCTTGCCTTGGTCGCGATGCCGGGCGAGGTACTTGGGGCCGCCGCCAAGGCGGGCCTGAGCGACGCGATCCCGGTGCTCCTGGACGAGCGCCAGCATCCGCTCCCGGTTGGCGCGGAAGTCGGCCGAGGCCGGATCGATATGCGAGGTGAGGGGATCCATTACGAACCCGCGGTTACCATCCGCAGCAGTCCGTCTTGAATCGGCAGGCCGGGCAACGCCAGACGGCGTGCATGCGGTACATCTCGGCACCGCAGCGCTCGCACTTCATCGCGTCTTCAGACGACGCGGGTGGCGCCGCTCGCAAGGCCGAGACGATCGGCGTGACAACCAGTTTGACCGGGGGCTTGTCCACCCGGTCATTATACCGGCCCGACTTCTTCAGGATCAGGATGACGCCGGCTACGGTCTGAGCGTGTCTGGATGCGCTACAGTTGGATAGGCGCCATTCAGCACTCAAGCCACACGACCTCAAGGACCCGTGCGCTCGAGGGTGCGCCGTGGAGGAGACGGGATGACCGAACGTAACTTGATAATCCTGGGCGGCCTGATTGGCGCGGTAGTCGGCGTCGGTATCGGCTACGCCCTGTTTACCGAGCGCGGCCGCCAATTACGCGCCGACTTGCAGCCCGAGATTGAGGGCGTCATTCGCGAAGCCGTGCGGTTGACCCAAGTCGTGGATGAGTTCAAGACCGGCCGTCCCTCGGCGCCCACTGCCGCGTCGGCGTGGCCCCGGCGGACCGTATAGTGTGACCCGCGGCCGCGGGCGGCTCGGCGGGCATGTTCGCCTGATCGGCCTGGCGGGGAGTCGGCGAACCCTACAACAGTGAGGGCCTGACCCACGCCGTCTCGGTGGCGTACTACCCGCTCATCTCGCTGTTCCCCATGCTGCTGCTGTCACTCGCCATCCTCGTCGAGGTGACGGCTGATGCCGGTGAGCTTTAGCGCCGGCGGCATGCTCATGCTGGTGTGGGCGTCGAGATGACGGCGAGCTACGCGCGACTGCAGGACGCTGCTGAACGGCATTCAGTACTGGCAGCCACCCCCTCAGGCACCTGGGGCACGTGAGATACCTAGGGTATTCTATTTCTTCAGTATCATCGAACGGATGCCGAATCGCCTGGCGGCCCAACAGAGTCCGTACCTGCTGCAACACGCCAACAATCCCGTCGACTGGTATCCGTGGGGAGACGCCGCGTTCGAGGCGGCCCGGTCAGCGGGCAAACCAATCTTTCTCTCCATCGGCTACGCCACCTGCCACTGGTGTCACGTCATGGAGCGCGAGTCGTTCGAGAACCACGGCGTGGCCCATGTTCTGAACGATCACTTCATTGCCATCAAGGTCGACCGCGAAGAACGTCCTGACGTCGACCGCGTCTATATGACGTTCGTGCAGGCGACGACCGGATCGGGCGGGTGGCCCATGAGTGTGTGGCTGACGCCCGACCTGCAGCCCTTTTTCGGCGGCACCTACTATCCGCCCCGGTCGCAATGGGGCCGGCCCGGATTTGTCGATGTGCTCACCGAGATCAGCCGCGCCTGGCGCGATGACCGGCTGAACGTCGTCAAGTCGGCGGCCGAGATCGTGACGCGCCTCGAGCAGATGGCGCAGGGGCAGAACGATCGCCGCACACCCGATGCGAGGGCGCTGGCCAAGACCTATCAGCAGTTCGCACAAACCTTCGATACCCGGCGCGGCGGGTTCGGCGATGCGCCGAAGTTTCCGCGGCCCAGTGAATTGCTGTTCCTGCTGCGCGAGCACCAGCGCACGGGCGATGACGTGTCGCGGGCCATGGTGGTGCAGACGCTGCGTGCGATGGCGCTTGGCGGCATGCGCGATCACATCGGTGGCGGGTTTCACCGTTACTCTGTGGATGGCGACTGGCGGGTGCCGCATTTCGAGAAGATGCTCTACGACCAGGCGCAACTGGTGCTGGCCTATCTCGAAGCAGCGCAGGCCAGCGACGACCCATTCTTTGCGGAGATCGCCGACGACACCCTGCAGTACGTGCAACGCGACATGACAGACGAGGCGGGTGGGTTCTATTCCGCCGAGGACGCAGACAGCATCCCGCCTGGGAGCGAAGGCGATTCCAATGCCCACAAGATGGAGGGCGCGTTCTACATTTGGGGACAGGACGAAATTCGCGCGGCCCTTGGCGACGACAGCCCGGTGTTCGAAGGGCGCTATGGCGTGCTGCCCAACGGCAACGCGCCGTTCGACCCCCAGCAGGAGTTCGTCAACAAGAACCTGCTGCATACCGCGCAATCGATTGCCGACCTGGCGCGAGCCAGTGGTACGACGCCCGTCGACATCGCCGAGGTGCTGTTGCGGGCCCGCAAGATCCTGTTCGAGGTGCGGAACACGCGGCCGCGTCCGCAGGTGGACGACAAGGTCCTGACCGCGTGGAACGGCTTGATGATTGCGGCGTGTGCGCGTGCCGCGCGTGTCCTGATGGCCCGCGATCAGACTGGCTTCGATGGCGGCGCTGCGGCTCGGCATCTGGGCAGCGCGGCGCGGGCCGCCGCGTTCCTCAGGCAAACCATGTGGAATGCGAACACGGGCCGCCTGTTACGGCGCTATCGGGCCGGCGACGCGGCGATTGAGGCCTACGCCGAAGACTTCGCGTATCTCATCTTCGGCGTGCTCGAGTTGTTCCAGGCGACCGGCCAGGCCGAGTGGTTGGCGTGGGCGCGGACGCTGCAGGCGAGGCAGGACGAGCTGTTCTGGGATGGTGAGAGCGGCGGTTGGTTCAGCACCACCGGCGCCGACCCGTCGGTGTTGCTGCGCATGAAAGAAGACTACGATGGCGCAGAGCCCGCACCGACGTCGGTGTCGGCGATGAACTGCTGGACCCTGGCGCACGTGACCGGCGTGGCGTCGTACCACAAGCGGGCGGCGTCGGCGCTGGCGTCGTTCGGTGGCCGTCTCGAAGAACAGGGCAGGGCGGTGCCGTTCATGGCGGCGGCGTTGTCGTTGTCGCTGGCCGGCGGCGAGCAGATCGTCATAGTCGGCCCCCGTGATGCCGCCGATACGCAAGCGCTGTGGCGGGCGGTGCACAAGCGTTACCGCCCGTTTGCGGTCATGGTGCTGGTCGACCCAGCGGAGCAAGCGGCCCTGGCAGTGCACATGCCGTGGGTCGCGGAGATGAGCATGATCGACAACCAGGCCACCGCGTACGTCTGCCGGGATTTTGCCTGTGACGCGCCGTCTATTGATCCGAGTGTGTTGCAATGAGCGGATTCGTCTGGAGCCAAGCGTCACATGATGGCGCACGGCAGCGCCTGCAGTTGCATGCGCCGCCAGGCAACCTGCTGTCACTGGACCTGATTCGGACGCTCGGTAAGGCCCTGCATGCCCTCGTCGCACGCCGTGGTGGCGGCGCGATTGGCCTTGCGGATGCACGCCGAGCCGGCGCTCGACCGGGCCGAGCGCGACTATTTGAGCGGCCTGCTCAAGACGCATGATGCCACGGAAGGCGTGCCGGTGTGGCTCGACAAACGGGCACCAAACTGGAAGAATTCGAGAACAGGACTGTGACTATGATTGACGTCGACGTGTGGGTGCGAGGTGCGGCGGGCGCCGTGACGCAGAAGATGAAAGGCGTCTCGACCGACGTCGGCTCGTGGACCGTGGCTGACGTCAAGCTGCTGCTCGAGCAGATGCTGAAGGCCCTGGACCGCGCGCGCGATCCCAACAGCGAGCCGGCGTCGGTGGCCATGCGCGGGTTCAGTTGGATTGTCAGCCCCGACCAGGGCGGCGTGCTGGTGCATCTCGAGTTGCAACTCGGTACCGCCAGCGCGGGTCCGTTCGCGATTGATGAGACGCGCCTGTCCGAGATGATCGCCCGCGTAATCGGCGGCCCGCAGGAATCCAGGCTGGTCCACTGACTCTTCAATTTTCAACTCTGCTGGCCGGGGTGGCGAAACTGGCAGACGCACAGGACTTAAAATCGCCATCCTAGTTTCTCGGTATCATCAACGTGTCGGATAAATCGGCGCAATCTTCGGGGTAGCAGTCTCCATGGCTATTACGAGGGCTACGATAAAAGGTAGGCATTACGACGCCCTGGGGACAGTGTTGGGGACAAAGTCAGGCGAGCTCTTTGGCCTTTTTGTACGCCCTCCTGAAATTCGCTGTGTTCGGGTACGCCCATTGCTTGTGCTGTTGGTTCCAATCTCGTCCGAGTGCGCGTGAAGGATTGCCGCCGCCCTCCTCCACGAACTTAATCAGTGCGGTTTTTTTGGTGTTGGCATTTGACGACGGTCGCCTATGGCCCGCGTTCTGGCGCCGACGTTCTCGTTGGTATGCCCTTGCCACGGCTGCCGTGGGGACATCGAGTGCCGAGATGGTCATAGTGATACGTGCGACCCTTTGCGCGCCGCGTTCATCATGGAGAATGTGCGCTTCTGCCTTAATTGGCCACAGCAAGGGCGGGATATCGCTCAAGACAAAAACAACAGCTTGTGTCTCTTGCCATCCATGATCGGATGAGAGAGACGTCGTCAACGCGAGAAGCGACCGGAGGCACCGAGAAGCTCCGACCCGAACGTGTGTTGCCCAGCCATCCGGCGTCGGATACGCCAACAGGTGTCCGAAAGTACCGGATGATCGGCGCTGAATCCAAGTCGCGATTTGATCGCGACGCAGCAGCCCCGCTCGAAGAAACGTTTTCCTGAATGTCTGAACGTCTGGCCGTGCAGCCGCTTGACGTGCGACGTTGTTAGAGCGCTGCATCGCGTCTTCCTGCCAGGGTTCCAACTTCTGCAACATTTTCCGCGCGGCTCTCACGGCTTCGTGCAATGAATCCCTATCTTTCAGGTCCGCGACTGTGAGGCCATGGTTCGCCTCGAGCGCACGCCAGATCAAGTTGAAGTCGAGACTATTGCAATCGACCTTGAGCTTGTTCGCGAGCAGCAAGAGTGACTCATTCATATTTATTTCTTAATGAGTCAAGTTTACGCTGTCTACTGCTTGTTATGGCGACAAAAGCAAAGCTGATTCCCATCGTTGAGGTTCCCGAGCTTGTGCGAGCGGTGGAAGCTGCGCGACTTACTGGAATTCCATACTGCAGTTTGCGCGACCTGAGTTTTAGAGGTCATCTGCCACGAGTGCGCCTAGGACGTGCGTGGTTCTTTAAGCGGTCTGATCTGCGGCTGCTCATAGAGGCGTCCACGGAGCAGTCGTGAGCGCGGTGCGGAGGCTGCTCGACCGCTTGCCTTCAGCAAAGCCCGCCGGACGCGGGTGGAAGGCGCTGTGTCCCGCCCATGAGGACACACGCCCGAGTTTGTCGATTGCCAGCGGCGACGGCGGCCGCGTGCTCGTGAAGTGCTTCGCTGGGTGTGAGACGACAGCAGTCATGGAGGCGCTGGGCCTAGGGCTAGAAGATCTGATGCCAGAGGACGTGGCACCTGAACGGCTGAGAATCGTGGCCCAATATCACTACGCCGATGAGCAGGGCAAGCATCTATATGACGTCCTGCGCTATGCCCCCAAGTGCTTCAAGCAGCGAAGAGCGGATGGCGCTTGGACCATGGGAGATGTTCGTCGGGTTCTGTATCGGCTGCCTGAACTCCACGGGCAATCTCTGGTCTTCATTGTCGAAGGCGAAAAGGACGCTGATCGGCTTGCATCCATTGGGTTGATTGCGACCTGTAACGTCGGCGGCGCTGGGAAATGGCGCGAGGACTATACCGAGCAGCTACTCAACGCGGGCGCTCAGCACGTGATTATTCTCCCGGACCGCGACGACGCCGGCCGGCTTCATGCGGAGACGGTCGCGAAGTCCTGCCAAGACGCTGGGTTGCATGTGAAGGTGATCGCGCTGCCGGGCCTGACTGCGAAGGGTGACGTCTCGGACTGGCTAGCCGCAGGTCACACGCGCGAGGATCTGGTCAGGATCGTCGATGCGGTAACTGTTTACGGCATCAATACTACAACGGGCGAGTTCAAGAAGTCTGCCGTTGAGGCACTTAAGCTCACGACTGTCTCCGACCTGCTTGCGGAACCAGACGAGGTACACGGCTGGCTTGTTGAGGGCAGATTGGCTTATGGATCAGTCAATCTGTTGGTTGGTCGTCCAAAAGGCGGGAAGTCCACACTGGCGCGCGCTCTGGCCCTGTCGGTAGCGCGAGGCGACCGCTGGCTTGGGTATCGGTGCCAGCGTGGCCACGTTGTCTACATCGCCCTGGAAGACAAGCGATCGGAAGTTCGTCGGCATCTGCGCATGATGGGTGCCGACGGTCACGAACCGATTCGGCTTCTGATTGGCAGCGCCCCGCGAGACCTACTGGTCACACTCAACGCGATGATGGCAGCCGGTGACCCGGTCGACCTTCTGATCATCGATACAGCCCAGCGGCTGTTGGCCGTCCGTGATTCAAACGACTACGCAGTAGTCACCGCCGCTTTCGAGCCAGTACTTGCACTCGCGCGCACCCACAACTGCTGCATCGTCCTTTTGCACCATGCAGGGAAGGCCGACCGTAGTGGCCTAGAGTCCGTGATGGGTTCCACCGCGTGGGCGGCAAGCGTGGATAACGTCCTGCTCCTCAACCGCAAGGATCGGTATCGCCTGTTGTCCTCTATCCAGCGCATCGGGCCTGACCTTGACGAAACCGTCGTGGTGATGGACGACCAGACGGGCGAGGTTCGCATGGGCGGAAGTCGACACCTTGTTGACTTGGCGCATGTCGCGGACACGCTCCGCGCCACGGTCGCCGACGCAGGTCAGCAAGGCATTGCCCAGTTGGAGGCCCTGCAACAGGTCGAAGCGCGCCGCGACCTCAAGCTCAAAGCCTTAAAGCACTTGCTCGATACCGGTTCCCTGACCCGAGTGGGTGCCGGGAATCGACATGACCCATTCGTCCTTCGCGCCGGGCGCCGGGAACCTGATGGCGTGGCAGCGACCGTCTCTCGTGGTGTGTCATCCGGTTCCCAGGTTCCCATTAAAGATTGGGAACCTGATGACTCCAAGACCGTATCTGGCAAAGTAACGAGTGTTTCTGAAGATTCATCAGGTTCCCAGAACTCTACGGGTTCCGAGGAGGCGCCACTTGGCCGATTCTAATGTCGTCCACCTGCAGGGTGGTCTGACGGTACCGACGGCGGCATTCGAGTTGGCACTCGCGCTTGAGCGGCGCGGGCTGAAGATGCATCTGGAGGATGGTGGTCAAACGCTTGTAGTAACGCCACCTGAACTACTCACCACCGCTGACTGCGCGGACTGTCGCCGATTAAAGCCTCACTTGATTGCGCTAGTCTGCTACACGCCGACCGATGTTCACCTGTTCGATAGCTCCGTTCGTTTTCCGGAGCATGGCCCTGTTGACTGGACGGTTGGTTCATGAATACTGATGGCTCAAAGGGGGGGGGCGCTAAAGATGAAGTTGGTCTTATGGGTACCATCCCGTCTCTCACTGCGCACCACAAAATGATCGGCTTTGAAAAACGTTGGAGACGGTATGAGCATTAACGCACCATCAGATAGCAACCCGCAGTTGTCCGAGGCATCAGAGAGACTCTTTGCGGAATTCATCGCGGAGTACGCCATTCAGGACCTCGGCGGTCGTCAGATTCTGATGGATGGGCTCCTAGCAAAAGACCTGGCCGACAAGGCGGACGCGGCGTTAAAGCGCGATGGGCTTGTCGCACCGGACAAATACGGCCAACTCAAGCCGCACCCGTGCATCGCGGCTGCGAGAGATTTTCGGGCGCAATGGCTACAGGCGCTCAAGGCATTGCATTTGAACGTCGGCGACCCGCCAGCGATGGGCCGCCCGGAGGGGTCATAGATGCCGCGCCTGATGCGTTTCTCGCGAAGTCAGCAGCCACATCGATGGCCGCCGGAAACCATTGATCTGCTGCTCTATGGCTGGAGCCATCAGGCGGCGGACTATTCCGATCGCTCAGACTCCGATCCGTTTGACCCGTTCTTTATCAGCCCTGCTGAGGAGTGGGCATGTCATGCCGATGAACTCTTGGCGATCTGGCGCGCTCGCAGTGGCGAGGGCAGTCCTCCTGGTCGCCCGTAGTCGCGGGCCGATCATGCCGCTGCCAAGCGGCTAATCGTGGAAGCATGCAAACGAGCTTGTTCGTGACCTGATGGAGCAGCATAAACGTCTAAGATAGAAGTCGGGTGGCCGAATGAGTAATATGGCCGAGTCAAAAGCGATTCTCTGTCTAAAGAATAACCGTCACGTCTCATCGGGACGAGAAGGTGGCAAATGAAAGTTAAGGACGAGCCCCACACTCTCATGGCCTTAGTCAAAGGCTCAAAGCCTGAACCGCCCGTCTCAAATGAGGAATTTCTGCTCTCGCTGGTCCAGTATGGGCTCTGGTTTCGGTGCCTAGCCGCCTGGGATCATGTTCTGAGTGCGAAGCAGGGCTCGGATATCAGTTGCATGTCTTCGGCAATCGCTCTGCGCGCCCAAGTGGCGGCGCAATATGAAGACTTAGACACCCTGATGGTCGCGCTTGCAGCGTGGACGTTAAACCGACAGCAGCACGTGGCTGACCTTGTGAGCCGTGTTCAATTGGTGACTGACTCCAAGAAGGATCGCGTCGACGATAAACACAGATTCACGCACAAACTGCGTAGCCTTGGTGAGAGACACACCCGCATCGACCGACTGTCGCTTGTCGGCTACCTGGGCACGCTGACCAAAAATGAAGTGCTGTCAATACTCGGCGTCCCGTGGCAAGACAGATTCCCTAGATCTTTTACTGGAACTAGGGGGGACCTATTCCGCGATGTACCAGGCCTTCTCGAGGATTCCCTTAAGAAGAGAGCTAAGAGCCCACTTGGTTTGCAGCAGCAAGCGTATAACAAGATCAAGCATGGTCCGCAGCTCTGTGTGCAGTGTCCTCATGAGCGCTCTGAGCTTCGCGGACACACGCGCGAGCAGCTACTGTCGCTGTCCAGAGGATTGCGTGTGCGTATCTTGTTCGATGGCGCACGTACTCAAGACTCCAAACAAGAGTTTGGGATAGCTCCATTCTTGTCTCACTCGCCACGCGATCTGGAGCGATATTTCTTCTCTCAGATGGTCTGGTGGCAAAGCCTGATGAGTCTAATTATTGAAGTCTTACTCGGCTATGTCTTGAAGGTGCGACCTGTGCCACGACCTTGTGACGAGGCGTATGTGTTGATGGAAAAGTCTCTTCGTTTTTCGACACTCACCAAATCTTACTCAATGTAGACTGCAGAGGCGATGTGGGCCACATTCGGAAACGCGGTAACGTCTATTGGATTCGGTATTACAGCTCCGGTAAACGCATTGAGGAAAGCGCCGGCTCTGGCAAATACGGCGACGCTCGCGAACTATTAAGGACGCGAGAAGGAGATATCGCGAGGGGCGTGCCTGTCACCGTGGCCTCGACGCGACTCACGTTCGACGTGGCGGCCGCAGATGTTGTGGCTGACTACACGACGAATCAGAAGCGATCAACGGCGGAAGTCAAGCGACGACTCAAGTTGCACTTGGCGCCGTTCTTTAAAGGGCGGAAACTGTCGTCGATAACCAGTGCCGACTTGCGGCGGTTCTCCTCTGCACGGTTGGAGGCGGGCGCGTCCCATGCGGAGATAAACCGGGAGTTGGCAATCGTGCGGCGGGCGTTTCGACTGGCCGCTGCCGACGATAAATACCACGGACGCATTCCGAAGTTTCCGATGTTGCAGGAACGAAACACGCGGCAGGGGTTCTTCGACGATGTGATGGTGGCCAAGGTCATCGACCACTTGCCGGGTGCGGTAGGTCCGGTAGTGCTGTTTGCCTACGTCACTGGGTGGCGCGTCCAAAGTGAGATCCTTCCGCTGGAATGGCGGCACGTGGATTGGAAGGCGCAGGAGGTCCGTCTAGAGCCGGGCACGACGAAGAACCAAGCGGGGCGGGTGTTTCCGTTAACGGACACGCTCCGATCGCTTCTAGAAAAGCAGAAGGCTGAGCACGACGCCTTAAAGCAGCGAGGCGTGTTCTGTGCGAGGGTGTTCCACCGGAACGGACGCCTGATCAAGAACCTCCGAGAGTCCTGGGCGAACGCGTGCGAGGCGGCGGGCTTTCCGGGCCGCATCCCGCACGACTTGCGCCGATCGGCGGTGCGGAATATGGAGCGAGCTGGCCTATCGCGATCGGTGGCCATGCAGTTGACCGGACACAAAACCGAGGCGGTGTATCGCCGCTATGCGATCACCAGTGAGGCGGATCTCCGCGAGGGCGCGAACCGCTTGAATGCCGTGGTGACCATTTGCGGAGACAATGGCGCGCTTCCCAGCATGCGATCGGCGTAAGTCATGTGTGCGTGCCAGTTCCGATTTACTGCAATTTCACGGTGACGCGTCCGAACAAGGCCTGGGTGACCGACATCACCTACATCCGGACCTGGCAGGGCTGGCTGTTATCTCGCGGTCGTCATGGATCTGTTCTCGCGGAAGGTCGTCTGCTGGGGCACGCGCTCGGCACAGTCATCTGGGCGGCGTGAGCCCCGAACAGTTCGAAGCCGCTCATGTCAGGCTTCGGCGAAAGGGGTGTCGACTAAATGCTGGGAACTCCACGCAAGTGTCGCGAGAGTATAAGTCGTGAGACGGCCTATATTGATTTACCATTGCAAGTAGTGGTAAGCAGTCTTAGTCCGGCTGCACGGTCGGAAAGAATGAGCCGATTTGGACACCAGGACACAAAGCCAGAAAAGCGTGTCCGACAAGTTCTTGCCGCGCTTGGTTTCCGGAATCGGTTACAGGGCCTACTACCCGGACGACCCGACATCGTTGTCCCGCGTCGAAGGAAAGTCGTGTTCGTGCATGGGTGCTTGTGGCATCGGCATCAAGGCTGCGGACGGTTGCCAAAGTCGCGTCTTGACTTCTGAGAAACGAAGCTCAAAGCGAGCCGCGCTCGTGATCTAATGAATCAGAGGAAGCTCGAAGGCCTGGGCTGGGACTTCCTCGTGGTCTGGGAGTGCGAGCTTAAGGATGTTGATATGCTCGGCATGCGTTTGATCGAGTTCTTGGGCGAGCAGCACCGGAGTGCTCTTTTGGAGAATCAGTGAGGAGCGTCGAACTCTTCGCTGGTGCAGGCGGTCTCGCAATCGGCACCTCTCTTGCTGGCTTCGAGCATGATGTCGTGCTCGAACGCGACCATGCCGCCGTTAATACCATCCGCGAGAACCAGCGGCGCGGCGTTCAACCCGCCGCCCATTGGCCGCAGGTCAAGCCGACCGACGTTACGAGTTTCGATTTTTCGACAATCAAGCCGGAGCTTGAACTGATCTCTGGAGGCGTTCCTTGTCAGCCATGGTCTCAAGGTGGTGTGCACCGTGGACCAAAAGATGCGCGGAATCTGTTTCCGGAAGTCGTGAGAATTGTTCGTCAGCTTCAGCTGGGTCTGAGAACGGGCGTTATGTTGACTGAGACCCCGCTAATATTTACTATCGTCTGCATGTCGATCCTGATTGCTGCGCTGCTGGTCGCTGCTCACGCCACACAGCCGCAACTGAGCTACCCGCAGCAGTATCAGCTGCTGCAGCTCCCTGAGATGCCTGGCGCGACCGTCACTTCCGTCGGACGGCAGTCGACGTCGCTGGCGGACGGCATCAGAGTGGACATCGAGACCGCAGAGGAGGTCGCGGCCGTCCTGAAGTTCTTTCGAGAACGCTTGCTGGCAGGGGGGTGGACGGAAACGCCGTCACGCGCGAAAGTAGCGCTGACGACGATCGGTCGCGTCGAGTTTACCAAGGACCGGATGACCTACTCTGCAATGGCCACCCGTCGTGCGACGACCACCGTCGTACAGTTGAACGTTTTCGAGCGGCCGCGATGACGAGACTCATCGCCGTAAGCTCTCTCGTCATGGCGACCTCGGTGTCGTCGACGGCCTTCGCGCAGGACCTGGCCGCGGCGCGATTGCGAGAGCTGCGGCTGCCCTCTGTATGCCCGGCTCTGCCTACAGTCGCCGTCCTCGGCAGCGATGCGGCGGGCCTGTTGCTGACGCGACTGGCAAATGCCAGCCCGCAGCTCCAGTTTGTGGAACGCCAGCGGCTCGACGACCTGACCCGCGAGCCGTGCCTCGGTCCGATCGTCGATCCCGGAACGGCGGTTCAAGCCGGTGGACTTCTCTTCGCGATGTATCTCATCGGCGTCAAGAGTGAACCAGGAGGTCCCGTCAGCGTTGACGTCGTCCGTACCGACTCGGGCGAGACCATTTTTCACGCCGACGGGCCGCCGCCCACGTCGATGGGGGCGCTTGATGGTTTTCTGACATCGACCGTGCCGGCGATTCGATCCGCAATTGCCGGTAATCCCTACACCTGTCGCAACGACTTTACGACGATCATCACCGAGGACGTGCGGCTTGCGTGCAACGGCACCCTGTCTCCGATCAACACCCAGTATTCACTGGCCAGCTCGTTCACCATCGAGTTCTCCATCGACGGAGTCGACTATGCGCTCCGGGACACGCCGCAAAAGCTGTCGGGTGCTGTCCGAGTGCTCGGCGGCAAGGCGACGACGACGCTCCTCGACAGCATGACGAGGAGCAGTCCGCGCTGTGCGTTTACAGCCAAAACGTCGAGAACCATCGCCATCGCTCTGCAGCCGGCGGCGACCCCCGCCAGCTACTCGCTGACGATTCCGCAGAACACGAGCGGCGAGTGGCATGTGTCTCCACTAGTTGGGACCACACCGCCGCTGTTCCAGGGATCAGCGACAATGCAGATGTCAATCGCCACAGACCCTGCGTCCAATTGCGACGCCTTGCCCGGCATCAACTCCCAAACGACAAACTACCGGCACCTGGAACTCAATCAGATGCGGTTTGGCACGCTCGGCCTGCAGCCAGTCTGCAATCAGGAGCAGACCGTGCCGGCGCCGTTCGTCCGCGTTCCGAATCTCGGCGTACCTGGTGCCGCAGACATCTCAGCCGGCTGTTCCGTCGCCGCGGCGGTGGCGCGGGTCTCCCTCCAGCGGCGATTCTGACAAAGCGTCAGCCCTGGGCGATCCGGTCCGCCGATCGCAGAGACACCGCGACGAACGTCAACGTGCCGTTGGTGCAGCCACCGGTCGGCAGAGTCGGCGCACCAATCACATAGAGGTTCTCGTGATCGTGGGTGCGGCCGTAGCTATCGCACACGCTCGTTACCGGATCGGTGCCCATGCGGGCTCCGCCCGCCGGATGATCCCAGTAGCTGGACACGCTCGGTCTACCGTTCAGGCGTCCATTGTTCGCCTTGGCCATCCGCTCGAACACTGCAGTGCAGTGCGCAAGCGTAGCGCCTTCGCGTCCCATCGCCGCCACATCGAGCTGCCGGTCGATCTTCGGCATGGGATCGCCGTAGCGATTCTTCGACGAGGCATCGAGCGTCAGCCGGCTGTCCGCGGAAGGATGCGAGTCGTAGTAGGCGCGCAGCCTCACCGAACTGCCCTTGAGCGCCCGTGAGCGCCATTCGTTCAGCAGCTCGTCGCCGAGCAGCAGGCGTCCTTCGGGTGACCGCAGTCGCGGTTCCTTGCCGGCCGAGCTCTCCCACACGCGCGTGTCGTGTCTGACAAACGGCTTGTCCGCCGCACACCTGAAGTACTCGCGCGAGATCAGGCTGTGGGTCATGTTCTGGCCGGGGAACGTCTCGGCGTCGATGGTCGCCTGGGCGGAGATGAACTTGTGGCCATTCATGTGACGGCCGACCAGCCCGGAGCGGTTGGCCATGCCGTTGGGAAAGCGCGAATTCGCCGACAGCAACAACAGATGTGGGCTCCAGCACTGGCCGGACGCGAGCACGAAGAGACGCGCGCGGTATTCCGTCAGTTCGTTCGGGCGATCCTGGTGATAGCCCTGCGCCGACGCGATGGTGTCACGGCCGTCGGCCAGCGTGAGTCTGCGTACCAGCATTCGATCGTGCAACGTCACTTTCTTCGCGGCGATCAACTGTTGATAGGTGTAGTCCGGTGAGTATCTCGCGCCTGTGGGACACACATCGCCACAAGTGTCGTAAAGTCCGCACGCACCGCGGCCATCCGCCGGACCGGTCACGTTGCGTGAGAGCGGCAGCGGCGAGAACTTCAGCCCGCTCTGCTCCGCCCACTGCCTCAGGACCTGCAGGTTGTACGACAACGGCATGGCCGGCTGCGAGTATGGAGCGGACCGGCGATCTTCGGAATACGGGCTCGGATCTCCGGCAACGTTCAGACGGTGCTCGGCCTGGACGTAATATTTCTCGAGTTCCGCCCAGGTGATCGGCCAATCATCGGCGAGGCCGTACGTCGACCTCAGTCGAAGATCCTCCTCCGAGAACCGGTTGCACGCGCCGCCCCAGTGCAGCGCCTGCCCGCCGACGGCCATGGTCATCGAGATCATGCCCTTGGCTTGCTGATCGGCGATGTAATCGTCGTGCCACGGGTGCTCGCCGTACTCCAAAGCGCGGCGATGGTAGGTGCCGCGGTTCTCGCGATCGAAGATCGAGCGGCCCGCTTCGACAACGGTGATCCTGAGACCGGGCTTCAACTGGGCCAGCCGCTCGATCAACATCACGGCCGTGATGCCGCCGCCGATCACGCAAACGTCGGATTCGTGGACGGGCATGATTAGCGTGGCTCCGCGTCTGGGTCTGAGAACGGGCGTTATGTTGACTGAGACC
>SYFT01000024.1 GCA_005799825.1 Acidobacteriota bacterium
CGGCGCAGCTCGAGCACCGCCTTGCCATCCGGCGTCAGTTGCAACCGGTCCTGCCCCACCGGCGGCCGGAGCGCGTACCGGCACAGCCGTTCCAGCCGGTCACGACTGCCGGCAGGCACGACGATGCCCGCATGGAGATCGCCGATAGGCCGTATAAAAGGGCTCTGCCCTGACATCACCAAGGATGATCAGACCTTGGGCCCTGCCCCAGCGCGGATCGCAGCGCGGATCACGCACGGAAAACCCATCGGCAGGGTAGTCCATCGGCCAATTCGAGCGCAATCGGACACGGCGACTCCGCTGCGGACGCTCCGCGCACACACCTCTAGCCAATCGGGCCCCGCGGGAACCGGATTGGCCGTCAGCGTGTCTGTGCTGAGCTTGCGTCAGCCGCCGCTCGCCCACACGGGTTCAGCGTCGATATCCAAGGGCAGCGGCGGCTCGCGCGCAGGTCGCATCACCGGCACCGCGTCGGGCAGATGCAGATGCCGCAGGATGCGCGCGATCACCGCTGCGTCACGGATCAGGGCCACCAGCGTCATCCGCCCCGCGCACTGCGGACACGCCAGCACATCGTACCCAAAGCTGCGTTCCATCAATTCCGCCCAGCCCCAGTTGGGCCGGCGCCCGACTCGCTTGTGCCGACATTCGCCCGCCATCCCCGATTCGTGGCCGTCGTCAGCCGCCTGCGCCGGAACAATCGCACTGCGCCACGCCGCACGCGGCGCCAGCACGCCGTGGTAGAGCACCAAGTTGATCCGCGGCCGCGGCACCAGCGCCGCCAAACGCTCGAGCAGTTCCACCGGGTCGAACACCAGGTGCGTCGTCCCATTTACCCACCGGCGGCGCAACTCGAGTGCCACCTGCCCATCGGGACTGAGACGCAGGCGCTCCTGCCCCACCGCCGGGCGCAACGCGTACCGACACAGGCGCTCCAAACGATCGCGCGCCCCCGCACGTACCGCGATCCCGGCATGCAGATCAAACCCATACAGACGCGCGTGCCACTCACGCTGGGCCGTCGACTCAGGCACCACGACCGGATCGCCGCAGCGCCGCACCGACAGCCCCGCCCGCGGCCCCAACGCAGCGACACCGCGCACGGACGCGGCGGCCAGCCCGGCCAGTGAGGGCGTCTCCTCCACCCACGGGTCGGCTACGTCGACGCACTCAGCGCCGTCGGACACACCGTGGCGCGCCATCAGGCGCCCAATACGCTTCGCCAGCGTCACTAGCAGCGGCGTCACGTCCGGCGCGATCGGGTGCCGCGCGGCGTGGAATCGCACGTCACGCCGCCCGTCCCTCGTGAACACGCCGTCCATGACCATCGCGTGGAGGTGGACGTTCAGATTGAGCGCCGATCCGAAGCGTTGGACGATGACGACGGCGCCGCCGCGGCCATCGCGCACGCCTCGGGCACGGGCCTGTTGTCGCAACCACCCGAGCACCGCACGCATATAGACCGCAACGACGGCTCGACACAGCGCATGGTCCCACGCCAGCACGTACCGGACGCGCGGCGGCAGCGTGAGTACCCATTGCCGCACGGGCACGTCCGGAAACACGTACTCGACCAGATGCGCAGCCCGCTCAGTCATGCGGCGCCCACCGCAACTCGGACAGAAGGCCCTGCCCTTGCAGGAACAAGCTACGAGCCGCTCGTGCCGGCACGCCGCACACCGGAATCGGACGAAGCCCGCCGCGAGGCATCCACACGAAAGAAAGTCTTCGAACGCCCGCTCCACAAACCGCGGGAGGCCCTGGCCTTCACGTCGCCCCGCCGCCTGCGCTCGGAACGTCTCGTAGTGATCGCGGACAATCGTGTGCAGCACCTCCTGCTCCGGGCGGCGCGGCCGATAGACCAGGGACGGGAACGCCACGGCACGATGGAGGGCAAGGTCCATACCCGCCAAGTTGTCGCCATCACCGGCTCACACGTACGCCAACGTCCATCGACGATCGCAGGAACTGCGTACGCGGGCGGTGACCTTGATGCAGGATTTGCCACGCCGCCTGACGTCGCAGGGGCCAGACCTCTCTCGGATCATAAGCGTTACCGAAAGCCAACGCCGCGACGCCGCGCACCGACACGGCCGCCTGGATCAGGAACCCTGCCTACGCCGTGTTGATTGGCAGCGCGCGAACTCGGACGCGAGCCGGCTCGACCGTGACGATGCTGCCGCTTTGCAGTGCTTCAGCACACTGAGGGAGGTTGGCGAGCAGTAACGTCGCGAGCGCTTCGAGTCTGCGGCTACCGGGGCCTCGAAACTGAATGACGGACGGCTTCCGCGTCGATCGCACGGCCAGCACTGTTCCGAAATCCGTATCGGCCGAAACAACGATCCGATCGTCGGCTGCGGCATGGTCGAATATCAGGTTGTCGTCGGCGTGTTGCAGCCCGACGGTTCTGACATGAACCGCGTCATACCCGGTTTCTTTGAGTAGCGATGCGAGCACCGGGGAAAGGGCATTGTCGATCAGGAACTTCATCCACCGGATGCGAGGGGTAACGCACGTTCCCGAACCGCCTCGGAGGCAAACATCAACGCCTCACGAACGTCCTCAGCTTCCAGGTCCGGATAGAGCGCGAGGATATTGTCTGTAGTCTGCCCCTCGGCCACCAAAGCGCCCACGGTCGCCACCGGAATGCGCAAGCCGCGCAGGCATGGGACTCCCCCCATCTGCCTGGGATTGGTTGTGACCCGCGTGAACTCCATGCCTATCATTCCAGACGGGAAGGCCGCGGCCGCCCAGCCCCTTCCGCCCCTCGTCGATCTGTCAGATTTTCAATCGGCGCGTTTGTGGCACTTTGTGCCAATAGTTCCGTCCGACGCGCGCTCGGCCGGTTTGCCAAGATCCGGTTGCGCCCGTAGAATTACGTCAGGGTCTGTTCCGATCCGCGTTGCGGACAGCTTGAGGGGCTGGCGGTAGCAATACCGTGGGGGTTCGAGTCCCCCCTTCCGCACCAAACTTGGATCGCCGGGGTTCCCTGCACCCCGGCTAGCTCCACGGCCCAGAACCGCAACTAGCTTCCGCGCGAACCATGCCCCTCCTGACCCTCGACCACATTTCCGCGGCCTTCGGCCACGTGCCGCTGCTCGACGACGCCTCGCTGCAGATTGACGCCGGCGAGCGCATTGCCATCGTCGGACGCAACGGCACGGGAAAGTCCACGCTCCTGAAGATCATTGCCGGTGAACTCGAACCCGACGCCGGCACCATCTGGCGCGGACCCGGCGTAAAGGTCTCAAGACTGCCCCAGGATGTCCTCGAAGCCAGCGCCGACCGCCGGATCGTCCACGATGTGGTGGCCGAGGGAGTGCACGGACTCGACGAGGAAGACTGGGAACGCGCGCAACGCGTCGATCAGATTATCGATCGCCTGGACCTCGATGCCACCGCGCACGTGGATAAGTTGTCGGGCGGATGGCGCCGCCGCGTCTGGCTGGCTCGCGCCCTGGCCGCCCGGCCCGACGTGTTGCTGCTGGACGAACCCACCAACCATCTGGACATCGAGGCCATCACGTGGCTCGAGGGCATTGTCGAGAAACACTGCGGCGCCGTCGTGTTTGTGACACACGACCGCGCATTCCTTCAGCGGGTGGCCACGCGCCTGGTGGAACTCGACCGCGGCCACGTCACCTCGTACGCCCCAAACCCCGATGCTCGCAGTGGCACTGTCCCGGTGTACGACGAGTACCTGCGCCGAAAGGAAGAAGCGCTTGGCATCGCGGCCGTGGCCCACGAGAAGTTCGACAAGCGACTCGCGCAGGAAGAGGTATGGCTGCGGCAGGGCATCAAAGCACGACGCACCCGCGACGAAGGCCGCGTCAAGGCGCTCATGCAGATGCGCACCGAGCGCTCCGCACGCCGGCAAGCCATCGGCTCGGTGCGCCTGACGATGGATGCCGGCGAGCGGTCGGGCAAACTCGTGTTCGACGTCAAGGACATCTCCAAGACCTTCAACGTCCAGGGTCCAGAGTCCAGGGTCCAGGGTCCGGTAATTGCGGACTTTTCGACCCGCATCATGCGCGGGGATCGTATCGGCGTACTTGGACCAAACGGCGTCGGCAAGACCACGCTGCTGAAGATGCTGGTGGGCGAACTGCCCCCTGACAGCGGCACGGTGGAGATCGGGACCAACGTCCAGATTGCGTACTACGACCAGCAGCGCGAGCAACTGGACCCGGAGCGCACCGTTGTGGAAACCGTCGGCGACGGCAACGACGTCGTGACGGTGGGCGGGCGCAGCAGACACGTCCACGGCTACCTCGAGGATTTCCTGTTCCCGGCAGCGCGGGCGCGATCCATGGTCAAAGCGCTGTCGGGAGGCGAACGCAATCGCCTGCTGCTGGCGCGACTATTCACGCGGCCGGCGAATGTGCTGGTGCTCGACGAGCCCACGAACGACCTCGACATCGAGACGCTCGAACTGCTGGAGTCACAGCTGGCGGAGTTTGACGGCACAGTGCTGCTCGTCAGCCACGACCGCGCGTTCCTCAATAATGTCGTCACCAGCACAATGGCCTGCGAGGGCAACGGCATCGTGCGCGAGTATGTGGGCGGGTACGACGATTGGGTGCGGCAATCGGCGGCTCCATCGCCGGCCGCGGAAACCCCGCCGAAGCCGCTGCTGACGGATCAGGCGCCAGCCGCGAAGCTGGGCAACAAAAAGAAGCTCTCGTTCAAGGAACAGCGCGAGTTCGACGGGCTGCCCGCGCACATCGAGACGCTCGAACGCAGCATTGCGTCGCGAGACGACGTCATCGCCGGCGCAGAGTTTTACCGTAAGGGCGCTGAACAGATCCGGATGACGCTTCAGCGGCAGGAGGAAGAGCGCGCTACCCTCATTACGGCGCTCGCCCGCTGGGACGAATTGGACTCTCGCACGCGTTAGAAACGCCTTGACGGGCGTGATAGGTTTCCGTAGGCAGTACCTGTATGAATCAGCTGACGTGGTCACGGGCCACCATTGTCTTGATCGCGTTCTTCGGACTCGCTCTCCTTCAAGCGTGGCCTTTGCCCCTGTACCTGTCCAGTCAGCTGACCGGCCCACCCTCGGGTGACACCGGGGTCTACGTCTGGAACACGTGGGTCTTCCGCCACGAACTGATGGACAACGGCGCGTGGCCGCTCTCAACGAGTACAATTTTTTCCGGAGATAAACCCGCGGACCTGGGACATCACAATTTCACGCTGTTTGCGAATCTGCTCGCCGTGCCGCTCCAGGCCGTCGCCGGCGTGGTGTTCTCATTCAACCTGATCTACCTGATCAACGTCACGCTGGCCGGTTTTGGGATGTTCCTGTTGGCGCGCCGCGTCACCACGCGCGACACCGAAGCCTGGCTGGCAGGAGCCTTGTTCGCGTGTTGCGGCTTCATGGTGGGACGCAGCTTCGGTCATTTTAGTCTCGTCGCGGCCGCCCCATTGCCCTTCTTTGTCTGGTGCCTGATCCGGTGCTGGGAGCGGCGGCGCACGCGCGACGCACTGGCACTCGGCCTGGTGTCGGCGTGGTCGATTACCGCGGACCCGTACTATGCCGTGTATTGTCTGATGTTGGGATTGGGTTTTGTCGCGAGCCATGCCGTGTCCATCACGCCGGCGCTGACTCGAGCCCGAGTGTGGAAACGGGCGCTGACCCTGTGTGCGGTGCTCGCGGCCGTGCCGGTGGCCGTCCTGCTCTTGACTGGTGGCGGAGTGATGCAGGCGGGCCCGTGGAACATTTCTGTGCGGTCGCTCTATACGCCGGTGCTGATCTTGACGTTTGTGATCTTCCTGCGCGTACTAGTGATGTTTCGCATCCAGCGGTCTTCCGCACTCTGGCCGCAGTGGGTCACGACCACATGGCTCGTGACGGTGGTGGTGGCAGCGGCCGTCACGCTGGCGGCGCCCATGCTCTCGGCCCAGTTGTTTGGCGAAGCCATGGACGCCGCACCAGCTCTCTGGCGTTCGGGACCGCAGGGCGCGGACCTGCTAGCTCTCGTGCTTCCGCATGCCGAACATCCGCTGATGCCGGAGACGATTCGGACCGGCCTCGCCCAGCATCCGGGCGGACTCATAGAACAAAGTGCAAGCCTGTCGATCGTCGCACTGCTCGTGATCGGCCTGGCATGGTGGCACACCTCATGGCAGCCCTCGAGGCGCTGGTTCGCAGCCGCGGTGGTGTTCGGGTTCATGACGATGGGCCCTTTCATCTATGTGGCCGGCATGAACACCCACATTCCGACACCATGGGTGCTGCTGCGGTACCTGCCGGTCATTTCAGACGCGCGCATGCCCAGCCGAATGGCCATTGTCGCGACCATGGCGGTGGCCATGCTGTTTGCGGCCGCCTTGAGCGCGTGGACGTCTCGCGCCGGGAAAACTCGCCCCGGGGTACTCGTGGCCGTCGCGATGTTGTTATGCGTGGACCTGTTTCCGGCGCCACGGCGGTTGTACTCAGCCGGCATGCCCGAGATTTATCAACGCATCGCCCAGGACCCACGGGCGGTCAGTGTCCTGAGGCTGCCCACCGGAGTGCGTGACGGTCTGGCGTCGCTCGGCAACTTCACCGCGCACGCGCAGTTCTTCCAGACGTTCCACCAGAAACGCCTGATTGGCGGCTACTTGTCACGCACGACGCCCCGGAGGCGCGAATCCCACATCAGCCACCCGGTCCTCGGCCCCCTGGTAGCGCTCAGTGGCGGAATGCTGGTCACCGAGGCACAGCGGCTCGGTGCCCAGGCGGCCGCGGCTGGTTTCACTCGCGAGGTCGATCTCGGCTACGTCGTGATCGACCACTGCGAGGCGTCACTCGCGCTTGAGCAGTTCGCGGTGGACGTGCTCCAGTTGACGCGGGTGCAGGGTGATGCGGACCGTTCACTCTACGTGCCGTTCGGCCACGTCCGGACTTCGACGTACAGCATGCCGGCCACGTACGGGACGATGCTGCGTCGCCACAAATGTGGCCAGTAGCCACCACGCGCGAAGCCGGTGGGCATGAGAACAGGACGCATGTTTGCACGCCCTGCTTACGCGTCGTCAAGACAGCGCGATTTGCAGTGGCCTCATCGCACCATTCCGACTACTTGACAGTCCGTATAACGAAGGCTTCTACTTTTAGAAATAGACTTCGTTCACCGACTTATGGAAGTCGGCCCGCGCGGATCGTCTTTGAGGAATCAGTGATGCAGTTGCGTCGTTTTTTTACCCTGGCTCTCGTGGCAGTGTGCGCCACCGCCGGCACGGCCTACGGACAGTCCCAGGCCATCAACGGAACCATTGAAGGCACAGTCAAGGACTCGTCCGGTGCCGTGTTGCCTGGCGTGATCGTCACCGTGACCAACACCAGCACGGGCGCGCAGCGCGTGATCGTCAGTAACGAGTCCGGCGTGTTCCGGGCGCCCCTGCTGCCGCTGGGTGTGTTCACTGTCACTGCAGAACTCTCCGGGTTCTCGAAGTTCGAACAGGTCGGCATCAATCTTGTGGCTGGCCAGACGGTCGTCCTGAGTGTGGCCCTGAAGATCGGCGCGATGAGTGAGACGGTGACGGTCAGCGCCGACTCGGCAGTGGTCAACCTCGGTAAGACCGACGTCGGTCGCAACCTCAACGAACGTGAGATTAAGAACCTGCCGCTCGTCTCGCGCAACCCCTATAATTTCGCCCTCCTGCAACCGGGTGTAACGGGCTCTGAAAACAGTGAATTCGGCGTGCCACGCTTCGGCGTGAACGGGCAGGCCCTTCGCGTGAACTACCAGGTGGACGGCAACACCAATACCCAGCGCGACCGCGCCGGCCTGCGCATGATGCCGATGTCGGAAGTCATGATCAGCGAAGTCCAGGTGGTCACGTCCGGGTTCGCGCCCGAGTTCGGCAGCACGACCGGGTTGGTCTACAACGCCGTCACGCCATCAGGCACCAATACCTTCAAGGGTGATGTGTCGTACAAGTTCCGCGAGAAGAAGTGGTCGGCGTTCCCATTCTTCTTCGCGCTGCCAAAAACCGACGCTAACCGGCCGGACAACTCGCTCGACATCTTTACCGGTACGTTTGGTGGTCCGCTCGCCAAGAGCTCGCTGCACTTCTATACCGGCACCGAACGCACCTACCGTGAAATGCCGCGCATCATCAATATCGATCCTGCGATTGCCACCCAGGTGGGCGTCACAACCCAGCCCGGCGCCGTGGACGCCTACCAGCAAGTCCTCTTCATCATCGGCAAGCTCGACTGGCAGGCCAACGCCAGCCAGCGCGTCACCGGGCGGACCAATTTCTTCAGCAACGACAATCCGCTCAACGCCGGCGGCGGCGGCAACACGGCCCTTGAGCGGTCGGTGGATTTCCGCGACCGTATGTTCTCGCACGCCGTGCAGGTGGTCTCGACGCTCGGCTCGTCCAACCTGAACGAGTTGCGCCTCCAAGTGGCCCAGCGGCACCAGCAGCGGTTTTCGTCCGAGGGGGCCGGCACCGGGACCTCCGTCAACATCAACGGCGGCACGGTCAATGGCGTGAACAACAACATCCAGTTCGGCATGCCCACAGGTGATGGCGAAGATTTCATCCAGCGCATCTACCAGGTGGTGAACAACTTCACGTTCCTGCGCGGCAACCACAGCTTTAAAGCAGGTGTGGACTACCAGTTCATCGACGACCATCGCGCCGTGCCCCTGCCGGCGACCTACACATTCCCGACGGTGGCGGCGTACCTGGCCGCCAAGAGCGGCGCCAACCCGAAGGGTTACACGACGTTCGCACAAACAGTGGCCGTGCTTCCTGAGTTTGACATGACCAATTCGGGGTTCTCGGGGTTCATCCAGGACGACTGGAAGATCTCGCCCAGGCTGAAACTGCTCTACGGTGTGCGCTACGACCTCAACCTGTACAATAACGGGGTCGAGGGGTCGCCCTACTCGCAGACCTTCAACCGCGACGCCAACAACTTCGGCCCCAGGTTCGGGTTCGCGTGGATTCCCGATGACTCAGGCCAGTCCGTCGTGCGCGGCAGTTCGGTCGTGATGTACGACCAGATGCTGCTGGCCATCATCGAGCAGTCCTATGAAAACTCCGGCGACCCGCGGCGCATCGCGGTCTCGCTGGCGCCGACGGCCGCTAACGCGCCGAGCTTCCCCGCCGTGCTGACCACGGCGACGGGTACGCAGAGCACGCTCTTCAGCATGGATCCGAATTTTGTGTCAGGCCGCACCTGGCAGAACAACCTCGCCTACGAGCGCGCGCTCGGCACCAACTACTCGGCATCGATCAGCGCCATGTATGCGAGGGGCTACACCATGCCCGTGATTACAGATGCGAACTTCACCAACGCGCCGACGCGTACGCTCGACGATGGCCGCGGAGTCTACAGTGCGACTGTGAGCGCGGCCACCCGAGTCGATCCCCGCTATAACCGCGTTCGGCTGGTGCAGTCGATCGGCGAATCCTGGTACAAGGCGATGACGCTGCAGGTCGGCAAGCGCTGGAACGGCAGCCTGCAGTTCGACTTGAACTACACACTGGCCAAGGGCATCGATACGGCACCGCTCGGCGGCGGCACACTTGCGGTTCAGGGCGATGCGGCGCGGTCGGATCCGTTCGATCTCCAGCGCGACAAGGCGCCAAATTCGCTCGATATTCGCCATACGTTCAACGGCAGCATCGTCGCGCTATCGAACTTCACGTTCGCAAATCGCGTGCTGCACCACATCATCAACAACAACCAGATCTCGTTGATTCTGCAAGTCAACAGCGGTACACCGGTGCAGATTGCCGGCAATGCGGATCTCAATGGCGATGGGACTGGTGCGGATCGTCCGTTGTTCATCACGCGTAATTCGCTAAACCTCCGAACCCGTAAGAATGTGGACATGCGGTACTCGCGGTTCTTTAATGTCTACCGGAACTACCGGCTGGAAGTGCAGGCAGAGTTTAAGAACGTCTTCAATAACGAGCAGGTCTCCGGAGTGCAGACGACGTACGCGGTGAATGCCCTGACGGGCGCGGCGACCACCAACCTGCCCCGCAACAGCTCCGCCCTCATCCCAACGGCCGGATTCGAGCAGCGCAAGTTCCAGCTCGGCTTCAAGCTGTTTTTCTAGGCGTCCACGCCGGATCACAGGAGACGCCGAAAGCGTCTCCTGTGATCCGGTGTGATCGACGAAGGAGCATTCATGCACGCTCGGTTGATTCGATCGTCCCTGGTCGCGGCGGGGTTGGCCGTAGCGTGGTCACTGGCCACCACCCCGGTCGCCACCCAGGTCACCGCTCTCACCCATGATACCGGATCGATCGGGCTCGGGCTGGCTCTTCGTCAACTGCCGGTCGAAGGGTCGATGCTGTACGTCACAGCGCATCCAGACGATGAGAACAACGGTGTGCTGGTGGCGCTCACCCGGGGCCGCGGACTCAAGACGTCGCTGTTGACCGTCACACGCGGCGACGGAGGCCAGAATGAAATCGGCCCCGAGCTGTTCCAGGCGATCGGCATCCTGCGGTCGGAGGAACTCGCCGCCGTGCATCGGTACGACGGCGCGGACCAATACCATACGCGCGCCTACGAATTCGGTTACTCCTTCAGCGTCGAAGAGACATTTGAGAAGTGGGGCAAGAACGAGATCCTGGCCGACGTGGTGAAGGTCATCCGCATGACGCGGCCCGACATCATCCTCACCATGAATCGCGACGGGCAGGCCGGTGGCCAGCACCACATGGGCTCGGCGCGACTGGCACAAGAGGCGTTCCGCGTGGCGGCAGACCCTACGCGCTTCCCCGAACAACTCACGGCCGGCCTCCGGCCGTGGCAAGCCCGCAAGGTGTATCAGGCGGGCGCGGGAAACCCAGGCGGGGGTGCAGCGCAATCATCAGCAGGCGGCGGCGCGCCGCCTCAGCGGCCGGTCCGCATCAGCACGGGCGACTACGACCCGCTGCTCGGCATGTCGTGGGCACAGTTCGGCACGCTCGCGCGGCGCAACCACCTGTGCCAGGGCATGGGCCAGACCGAAAGCCGGCCCGGTGAAGCGGGCGGCTCGTACTCGCTCTATGACAGCCAGCCGCGCGTGTCCGCCGACGAGCAGGACGTCCTCGAGGGGATCGACACCTCACTGCGGCGGTTGGCCGCGTTTGCAACCGGCCAGGAGTTGAAAGTACCGACCCTTGGCGCTGACCTCGTGGCCATCGAAGCGTCGGCACGCGCGGCCATTGAGGCTTTCGACGCGCGCGCCACACACCAGACGCTGCCCCACATCGCGACGGGCCTGGGTCAGGTGCGCGCACTGCGCACGGTCGTGGCCGCCAGTTCGTTGACCACCGACGCGCGCGCCGAACTTTCCTGGCGCCTCGATCGCAAGGCACGCGACTTCATGAAAGCCCTCGAACTCGCCCAGGGCATCGTCACCCACATCACCGTGCCTGATGGCAACGTGGTGCGCGGCCAGACCTTCGATGTCATGGCGCAGGTGTTCAACACAGGGACCGAGCCGATGTCGGTGGACGAGGTCGCGCTCCAGGTGCCGACCGGCTGGACTGCTTCGCTCAAGCAGGGGCAGCCCGTCGCCTTGAAACACAACGAAGCCGCCACGCTGCTCTACAGCGTCACCGTCGGCCCCAACGCCCGGTACTCACAGCCCTACTGGAAGCGCAGGCCTGGTCCCGTGGAGCGCACGGGGGGCGATATCTACGACCTCGACATTCCCGAGCACCATCTGCTGCCGTGGAGTCCTCCGGACGTGACCGCCACGGTGAGCTACACTGCCGGCGGAGCAAAGGCCGCGATCACGTCGCCCGCCTACTACCGCTACGACGGCCCGTGGGTGGGCGGAGAAAAGCAGAAGGTGCTGAACATCGTGCCGCACGTGTCGGTGAAACTGACGCCGGACATTGCGGTGGTGCCGCTCACGGCGGGGGGCAAGAAGAAGGAATTTCGCGTCTCGGTACTCAACAACGCGCCTGGTGGCTCGGCAGTCAAGGTACGGCTCGAGACTCCGGAGGGCTGGCAGGTGGAACCCGCCGAAGCCACGCTGAACTTCACAGTGGAAGAAGAAGAAATGTCGGCGCAGTTCTTCGTCACACCACCGGCGCGAGTGACGACGGGCGAAGCTGTGATTCGAGCTGTGGCAGTACGGGGGACCGAGGCGTTTCGCGAAGGCTATCAGGTGATCGCGTACAACCACATTCAGACGCGTCACCTCTTTCACCCGGCCGCCTCGAAGATCAAGATGATTGACGTCGTCGTGCCCGCCAACCTGCAGGTCGGCTACGTGGTGGGCACGGGCGATGACGTCCCTGCGGCCATCCGCCAGCTCGGCGCGACGGTCACCATGCTGTCGCCCGACGACATGGCGTTTGGGGACCTATCGAAATACTCGACGATTGTGCTCGGTATTCGCGCTTATGAGAAGCGGCCGGACGTGCGAGCCTACAACCAGCGGCTCTTCGACTTCGCGCGCAACGGTGGCCACCTGGTTGTGCAATACAACAAGACGGCCATGAATCAGCTCGGCGGTGGCCAGGCTGGTCCTGCTCCAGGTGCGTTCGGCGGCGGTGGCCCAGGCGGCGGACGCGGCGGTCGCGGCGGCGGCGCGCCCCCCAACAGTCCTTACGTCCCGTATCCCGGTGGCATCACGAGCAATCGCGTGACGGTGGAGGAAGCGCCCGTGCGAGTCCTCGAGGACGGCACGACCGAGATGAGCCGCCCGAACCGCATCACGGCGGCCGACTTCGCGGGCTGGGTGCAGGAGCGCGGCCTCTACTTCTTCGGCGCTAACGACCCGCGCTACACCGACATCCTGGCGGCCACCGATCCGTGGGCCTTCAACCCGGGTGAAAAGAAGGGCATGCTGACCGTGGCCCAACTGGGCAAAGGCACGTGGACCTATGTGGGCCTCGGCCTCTGGCGCCAGTTGCCGGCCGGCACGCCGGGAGCGTACCGCATACTCGCGAACTTGCTGCGCTAGACTTGAGCGGATGTCTCCGTCTACGCGGCCGTCGCTGTCTCGTGCCGATGCGCCGCCCGGTGCCCTGCGCTGGATCCTCGTCATCGTCTTTCTGGACATGATGGGACTGGGCCTGCTGGTGCCGGTGATTCCGCTGATCGTGCGTGAGTTTCGTACCGACGCCCTCACGATTGGGTGGATCTCAATGGCGTACGCGGCCGCGCAGTTTGTGGCCTCGCCCCTGCTCGGCGCATGGTCGGACCGTCATGGACGGCGGGGCGTGCTACTGCTCAGCTTCCTGGGTTCGGCAGCGGCGTACTTCGCATTTGGATGGGCTCCGGCCGTGTGGGTGCTCTTTGCCGGACGGATCATTGATGGCCTGACCGGTGCCAACGTCGGCATGTCGCAGGCGTACATCGCCGACATCACGGAAGTCGCCCAACGATCGCGGACGCTCGCGCTCTCGGGTGTTGCCCTCGGCGCCGGGTTCATCGTGGGTCCACTCGCAGGGATCGGGCTCTCTGCCTTCGGTCCGCACGTGCCGGCGTTTGCGGCCGGAGGCCTGGCGCTGGCCAGCACGTTACTGGCATGGTGGCGGCTGCCGGAATCACTGGCGGCGCATACCCGTGCCGCGCCCGCGACAGTGCGCCAACTGAATCCACTTGCGCCTCTCCTGCAGGCGCTGGGGCGGCGTTCCCTTCGGCCGCTCCTGGTGGCCACATTTCTCGCGAACTTCGCCATGGCAGCGCTGCGATCGCACTTCGCGTTTTTTGCCATCGCAGTTCTGGCCTTCAGCCAGTCGGATGCGAACCGCGTGATGGCATTCCTCGGTGTGATGATGGTCGTTGCCCAGGGCGGACTCGTGCGGCAGGCCGTGCATCGTTGGGGCGATCACGGCACGCTCGTGGTGGGCCTGATGCTGAGCGCTGTTGGTTTCGTCGGCCTCTCGGTGGCGGTCTCGCCGACGATGCTCTACATGATGGTCGCCGTCACCGCCGTTGGTGTTGGACTCGGCACGCCCACGATGGCGGCGCTCGTGTCGCGCCGCTCCGGAGCCGTTGAGCAGGGCGTGATGCTCGGCGCCGCGCAGGCGTCCGCGTCGCTCGCACAAGTCATCGGTCCTGTCTGGGCGGGGTTCATCTTCGATCGCGCTGGGCCGCAGTTTCCCTTCAGCACGGGCGCCGCGCTCGTCGCGGCCGCCCTGCTTGTGGTGACGCTGAATCGCCCGCGCGAGTCCCGCTCGTAGGACGCCCACTCGTCCGGGATATCCTTCCCCTGTGGTCGCGCACAGTCCCCGGCACAACACAGGCGTCAGCCAGGCTATGCGGACGATGGCCGATCAGGCCTTCAGCCGGGCTGCGGGTGCGCCTCTTGTGGCCGGCAACTCCGTGCGCGTCCTGCGTGATGCCGTCGAAAACTATCCGGCGTGGGAGGACGCGATCCGCAGGGCTCGCCGAACCGTCCATCTCCGGACCTACATCATCCATCGCGACGCCGTCGGGCGTCGCTTTGTCGATCTGCTGGCGGCCAAGACGCGTGAAGGTGTGGCGGTGCGGGTGCTCTATGACTGGTTTGGTTGCGGAGCCGGGCTCGCCCTTGGCCTGTTCCATCCGCTGCGGCAGGCCGGCGCTGACGTGCGCGTGTTCAACCCTCCAACATTCGCGGCCATGCTCGGCTGGGTGGGGCGCAACCACCGCAAATTTCTCAAAGTTGACGGTGATGTGGCATTCATCGGCGGTCTCTGCATCGGGCAGGCGTGGGAAGGCACCCGTCGCGTGGGCGCCTGGCGCGATACCGCCGTGCAACTGCAAGACCCCGTGGTGGGGGACGCCGAACGATCATTTGCCGACAGTGGGGCCGCAGCCGGAGATGACGACAAGACTGCCACTCTGGTGTGCGCAGATGCACCGCCGGTCGCAGACGAGGTGAATGTCCGCTTGATGCCCACGACGCCGTTCACAGCCAGCATCTTCCGGATGGACCTGCTTGTCGCCGCCATGGCCCGTCGGCGCTTCTGGATCGCTGACGCCTATTTCATCGAGCACGGCCCCTACGCCGACCTTTTGAGCCATGCCTCGCACGATGGCGTGGACGTTTGTCTGCTGTTGCCGCAGGGCAGTGACGTCGGATGGACCGTGCCTGTGTCCCGCAGCCTGTACCGATCGCTCCTGGGCGTCGGCGTGCGGGTGTTTGAGTGGACAGGGTCGATAATGCACGCCAAGACCGTCGTCGCAGACTCACGCTGGAGCCGCGTGGGCTCAACGAACCTGAATATCAACAGCTGGCTCGGCAACTGGGAACTCGACGTCGCGATAGACGACGAGGGTGTGGCCAGAACCCTGGACGCGCACTTTGAGGAGGATATCGCCCACGCCACGGAGATCACCCTCTCGAAACAGGGACGGCGGCTGGCGACAGGGCCGAGCCGCCGCAGCGGACGGGCGCGGCGATCGGCACGCCGTGCAGTCCGCGAGGTGACGGGCGTGGCGCGCAGCGTGGGCGCTGCGCTGACCACAAGCCGGCCGCTCGAGGACTGTGAGGTGACGCCGCTGGTGGTGCTGGGCCTGGCTGGAATGATCGTGGTCGCGCTCTCGGTGTGGCAGCCGTGGATCGTCGCCTGGCCCATAGCCGTGGTGGTGGCATGGACCGCGGCCAGCCTGTTCGTGGAAGCGTGGTGCGCGTGAAGGCGCCCATGACGCGACCAGTGGCCATCCGCGCCGTGACGCGTTTTGTCAGGGGTCTCCCAACGCACGATCAGGATCTGGTGGCGGCCGAGGCGCCGATTGCCCTGCGCCTGCACGCACACACGGGCCACGAACGCGATCTGGGCCTCCTGATGCGCACACCTGGGCATGACGAGGACCTGGCGACGGGCGTACTGACGGCCGAAGGCGTCGTCTTCCGCGCAGGCGATCTCGTGGCGATCGAGGTGCATCACGATGAGGCGCGCAAGAGTGATGCAGCCGATCGCACGGACGTGATCCACGTCTGGGTGGGTCCAGGGGCCGACATCAATGCCATCAGTGACCGTGTGGGGACCGCGACCAGCGCGTGCGGGCTGTGCGGCCGGCTGTCGATGCGGCAGATTGATCGCCTGGGCGCGCCCCTGGCAACCGAGGCGCCGCGCGTGAGCGCTGACCTCATTCAGTCGTTGCCGGACCGGCTTCGCGAGGCCCAACACGCGTTCGCCCAGACAGGTGGCCTGCATGCGGCCGCGGTCTTCACGGCGGATGGCGCATTGGTGGACATGCGGGAGGATGTGGGCCGCCACAATGCGGTGGACAAAGTCGTGGGCGCGCTGCTTCGCCGTGACGGCCTGCCTGCCCGCGATCTCATCCTCGCCGTGAGCGGCCGAGTGGCGTACGAAATTGTCCAGAAGGCGGCCATGGCCGGCCTGCCCATGATCGTGGCCGTCGGGGCGCCCACCGACCTGGCGGTGGACGCGGCACGCGCGTGCGGCATTACCGTCCTCGGGTTCGTCCGCGACGGCCGGTTCAACGTTTACACCCACGGCCAACGGGTCCTCTGAACGGGAATTTTTCCGCAGTCTGACGCTGACCGAGCGAAATTGAACGCGCGTCGTGGACGGCGTTTACAGGGTTTATCGAGGGCCGGTCCTGCGGAAAATTGCGGCAAGGATCCTGCAGAGTCAACGGGCAGCGATGCATCCATGACGACCCGTGTCCTCCCCTTTATTGGCCTGCTGATGTGGCTGGCAGCTCTCGGCATGGTGCCGATGGCGTGGCAGGTCATGCACTTGTTGGCGTCGTACCCCTTCTTGCCCACTTCAATTTTGACCGTATCCTGCGCGCCAGGTGTTCCCGCGGCCACCAATGACAGACCCGAGACCAGTAACATTCCCGTCAATCTAACTGCGAACTTCTCGATAACACACCCCTTCTATCCATAAATTTTTGCACCATTCGTGCCAACTCGCTGCCGCCCAGGCCTGTGATCGACAGGCGGCATTTCGCCATTTCTGACATTTCCCCCATTTCGCCATTACGGTAAACTGCCGGGGTGGATTGGGGAGTATCCCGCACCAATGGTTGATAAGACCTCCACGCTCCTGGGACCGCTGGAATGGCGTGTACTCGACGCCCTCTGGGCCCGGGGCACAGCCGCGACCGTGCGCGACCTCCAGCCTGAGTTCCCTGACATCGCGTACACCACGCTGATGACCACGCTGGACCGCCTGCACCGGAAGCGGGTGCTCACGCGCACCAAAGAAGGCCGGGCCTTCGTCTACGAGCCGGTGTACGGCCGGGCCGCCTTTGATTCGCGTCGCGCCACGCAGGCGCTGCTCGCGGCCGTTGAACGAGGCGGACCATCGGCCACGCCGGTGCTGTCGTGTTTTGTCGAGGCCCTCGGCAATTACGATGAAGCCCTGCTCAGCGAGCTGGAAATATTGGTGCGCGCGCGCCGTGCACATCGCGAGAACGCCGAATGACATTCGTCGTGCGATGTCTCGTGCTGGCACTCGCTGCGTTTAGCGTGGCCGCCCTCGTGACAGCGCTCATCGTCGCACTGACGTCGTGGCGGCGACCGCCGGCCGGGTCTGCGGCCGCGCGCGCGGACGCCCTGCTGCGCCTGCGCCTCCTTCCGTCGGGCGCAGCCGCGCTTGCGTGTCTGTTTGCGCTCATCGGGCTGTGGCGTTTTGAGTCGCGTGGTGTGGACGAGTTGCTGGGGTGGACGGTGCTCGCCAGTGCGGCGACCGGGGCCTGGCTCATGACGGTGTTCCTGACGCGGCTCTGGCGCATGCGCCTCGAGACGCGTCGGCTCCTGACATCCTGGCTGGCAGACGCCACACCGCTCTGGCTGCCGGGCGTCACCGTGCCGGCCTTCCGCATCGACTCCGGGTTCCCCGTGGTGGCGGTGGTCGGGATCTTCCGCCCCACCCTTGTGGTGGACGCCATCGTTCTTGATGGATGCAGCGCCGATGAACTTGCGGCCATCCTCGCGCACGAACACGGCCATCTGCGCCGGTGGGACAACCTGCGGCGCGCGCTTTTTGCCGCAGCACCCGACCCTCTGTCGCACACGGCGGCCGGTGTCCGGCTGCGTGACGACTGGCGCGTGGCCACCGAAGAAGCGGCCGACGACGCGGCCGCCGAGCACGGAGACGATGCCCGGCTCCACCTGGCCAGCGCACTGCTTCGTGTGGCCCGCCTCGCGCCACGATTCTCCGCACACGCGTCCGTGGTCTTCCACGGCGCACAACTGCCCGCAAGCGCGCTGTATCGCGGTGAAAGCGTCGAGTGCCGCGTCCGGCGGTTGATGGCAGCCGCCCCGGCTACGACCGGACGCACGAACCGTGGTCTGGGCCTTGGCCTCACCACAGCGATGGTCACGACCGCTTTCACATTCCAACGTGATATTCACGACATGATGGAGGTCGTGATCGCGCTACTTCCGTAGGGCACTGGGCTCAGTGTCGTACTATTGTTCTGTCATGCGCTTCTTCAGGGTCCTGGCGGTCGTCGCCATCGCCCTTCTGACCTTCGTCTCCAGCGCCTTCGCGCTTGAAGGACGACTGGTGGACAAACGGACCGGCTCACCGGTGGCGGGCGCCGAAGTCATGATTGTGGGTTTGACCGGATCCGTGAGGACCGATGCGGACGGGCGGTTCTCCTGGAAGCCCGATCCTGTCGCGCCGTTTGAACTGCTGGTGCTGATGCCCAACGGCACGCTGACGCGGCCGGCCCGCGTGGCGACCGTTGATGCGGCCGCCGTGCTGACGATCTCCATCGAACCGGTCGTGAACGAGGAGGTCACGGTGACCGCTGGCCTGGCGCCGAGCATTGATGCAGCGCCCGGCGCCGGCATGACGCTGCTTTCGGGACGCGACGTGGCGCTACGCCAGCCCAGCAACCTCGTGCAGGCGCTTGAGAACGTGCCCGGTGTGAATCAAGTATCCGAGGGACAGGCGGCGGTTCCGGCCGTGCGCGGATTGGCGCGTGGACGCACACTCATCCTGATCGACGGAGCCCGAGTCACCTCCGAGCGGCGCGCGGGCCCAGGTGCAACCTTCCTGGATCCATTCGGTATCAGCTCGGTGGACGTGGCTCGGGGGCCGGGATCGGTGGCGTATGGCTCGGATGCGTTTGGCGGTGTGGTCTCGGTGCAGACACCTCGCCCCACCATTGGTGGTCCCTGGCGGGGCCGGATGACTGGGACGCTTGGTGCGGGCGTACCCGATCGCCGGGGCGGCATCGAAGTTCAGAAAGGCTATGCCACCGGCGCGTTCATCCTGCAGGCGCACGCGCGGGACGTGGAGGACTACGAGAGCCCGACGGCCGCCGTCCTCAATTCAGGCTACGAAGATCGCGGGCTCATGGCGCGCGTGGACCAGCAGGTCGGAGGCGGCCTCCTGTCGCTGGGATGGCAAAGCGACCTGGGCCGCAACATCGAACGCCCACGCAACAACTCGGCGACCACGCGGTTCTATTACCCGTTCGACAATTCCCATCGCGCCACAGCCACCTATGAAATCGCGGGCGCGGCGGGCCTCGACCTCGTTTCAGTACAGGGCTTCTTTGGCACCGTGCAGCAACGCACGGACCAGGATCGGAATGCAACAGCCACCGTCCCGCGTCAGATCGTCCGCGCCGACACCGAGTCGAAGGACTTCTCCATACGTGCAATCGCGGAGAAATTCCTCAGCCGCGCGCGCCTCGAGTTCGGCGCCGACATCAATGGCCGCTTCGGCCTGCAGGCACACGACATCCAGATAGACTTCAGTGCCACCGGGGCCGAAACCTCCCGCACCGACAATCTCTCGACCGAGTCGGCGCGTCGCAGTGACACGGGGCTCTTCTTCCAGGCCGCCGTCACGATAGCCCCGCGGGCGCGTGCCACAGGCGGCGCGCGCGTAGACTTCGTGTCGTCGAAGAACACCGGCGGCTACTTCGGAGATAAGTCAATTTCGCACCAGGCCATGTCGGGATTTGGCGCACTGACGATCGGACCGTTTGATGGCTTGACTTTTACTGCGCAGATCTCGCGTGGCTTTCGCGATCCCACGCTGTCGGACCGCTTCTATCGGGGGCCGTCAGGGCGCGGCTTCATTGCCGGCAATCCGGACCTTGACCCGGAGACCAGCCTGCAACTGGATTTCGGCGCCCGGTATACCTCCGGCCGCGTCCGCCTGGCCGCCTACGTTTACCACTATCGGATCACGGATCTGATTGAACGTTACACGACCACTGCGGATTTGTTTTTCTCACGCAATCGCGGCAAGGCGCAGTACCGCGGCGTCGAAGTGGAGGCGCAGGCCGACCTCGGTCGCGGCTTTATCCTTGAACTAAGCGGCCAGACCGCACGCGGCCGTGCCGTGGAAGAAGCCGATGACACGTTGTGGCTCGACGATGTGGCCCCAAACATGCTGACGGTCGTCCTTCGCAAACGCCTGTTGGAAAAGGGCTCGGCACACATTCGAGTCGCCGCCACCAGCGACGACGAGCGGCCCGGCGTCAGTGAGACCCGCGCGCCCGGTTACACACTCTTGGACGCGGGCGCGAGTTGGGCCCTGTCACCGCACATCGAACTGCGCGCCAACGGCCGAAACCTCCTCAACCAGTCCTACTTCGCCAGCCCGGATCCGCGCTGGGTCTGGGCGCCGGGCCGCAGCGCATCGCTGACCTTCGTCGCGCAATATTAACTATGACTCCCGTGATCCTGGGTTCCGACATCCTCTTCGATCGATCGCTGCTGCGCGGACGCACGATCGGCCTCGTCTGTAACCCCGCGTCGATCGACGCCGGGTTCTGCCACGTCATCGACCGCGCCGACCGCGCCGGTGTGCGCGTGGGCGCCATCTTCGGGCCGCAGCACGGGTTCCGCTCGGACCTGCAGGACAACATGATCGAGTCGCCACACGGCGCGGATCCTGCGCGTGGCGTGCGAGTCTACTCGCTCTACAGCGACACCCGCATCCCGACGGCCGAGATGTTGGCTGGCCTCGATGCGCTGGTGATCGACCTGCAGGACGTGGGCACGCGCATCTACACCTACATCTACACGATGGCTAACTGCCTGACGGCGGCGGCCGCGCACGGGGTGCCAGTGGTGGTGTGCGACCGACCCAACCCGATCGGGGGAACGCAGGTCGAGGGCCCGATGCTGCTGCCCGGCTACACGTCGTTCATCGGCCAGTACCCCATTCCCATGCGGCACGGGATGACGATTGGCGAGCTCGCGCGCCTTTTCAACGACTACTTTGGCATTGGTGCCAAGCTGGAAGTGGTGGCGATGCAGGGATGGTCGCGCGACCAGTATTTCGAGACTACCGGCCGGCCGTGGGTGCTGCCCTCGCCCAACCTCCCGACGGTCGAGAGCGCCGTCGTGTATCCGGGGACCGTGTTGTTCGAGGGCACGAACGTGTCCGAAGGCCGCGGCACAACGAAGCCATTTGAGTTGTGCGGCGCGCCGTGGGTGTCACCCGAGCCGTTCTGTGAGGCGCTGAATCGGCGCGGCCTGCCCGGCGTGCACTTCCGCCCGCATGCCTTTGAGCCGACGTTCCAGAAACACGCGACGGTCTTGTGCGGAGGCTGCCAGGTGCATGTCACCGATCGCGCGACGTTCCGCGCGGTTGAAACCGGCGTGGCACTCATCGAGGCGTTCCGTGACGCCGGGCCACATCAGTTTACCTGGCGCGAACCGCCGTACGAGTACGAATACTCCAAGCCGCCCATCGACATCCTGTATGGCTCCGCGCGCCTGCGAGAGGGCCTGGCGGCCGGCCGTACAACAGACGACCTCGCCCGCCCGTGGGCAGACGAGGTCGCGGAGTTCATGAATCTCCGAGCGCGCTTCCTGTTGTATCCGTAGCCGTTCGGAGGCTACCGATTTCCCTCAGGGAGCGGTATCACGGTGAAGCTCTGGCCAGCCCCGACCGCCGTGAAGGTATTGTTGGCCACCTTGCCAATGGTCGCGGTGTAACGGCCCTGCTCGACCGCCTGGCCACCACCGCCTCCGCGCCCACCGAATCCTCCGCCGCCGCCACGGCCGCCACGGCCGCCCTCGGGCGCACCTGCAGGCGCCGGCGCAGGAGGCGCCCCGGCCAGGTTCCACACCACGCGCTTCACACCGGCCTCGCCGGTCAGATCGATGCGGCGCACTTCGCGGCCTGCGGCATCCGTAATCGCGATCGCCCACTGCGTGCCTGCAGCGGCCACATCACGGAGGTGGTAGGTGAAAATCGCACCGTAGGGGGGATTCGGCGCCCGCCAATCGCTCTGGGCGGCGCGGATCTGGTTCTTCAGCGGGAACTGATACGCATGCCGCAGCGGCAGCAACTGCGCTTCCTGCGCAAAGCTCTGTGCCGAGACACCACGCAGTGCGCTGTAGTCGTCGAGCACGTAGAAGCTTCGTCCGAATGTGCCAAGCACTAGGTCGTTTTCACGCTTCTGCACGTCCATGTCGCGGACCTGCGCCGTCGGCAGTCCGCCCTTGAGCTGCACCCAGTGCGCGCCGGCGTCCACGGTGACGAACAGGCCATACTCGGTGCCCACGAACAACAGGTTGCTGTTGACGTGATCCTGGATGATTGACCAGGCCGGCTGCCTGTCGGGGATGTCCCCCGTAATCGACGTGAACGTGCGGCCGCGGTCATTGCTGCGCGCCACATACGGCTGGTAGTTGCCGCGCTGCCAGTCGTTGAGCGTGACGAACACGACGTTGACATCACGCGGTGACGCCATCACGTCCGAGACGTAGGTGACCTTCGGCACGCCCGGGAAGTCTTCCGTCTTGCGCCAGGTGCGGCCGCCGTCTTCGGTCACCTGCAACAACCCATCGTCAGTGCCGGCGTAGATGAGGCCGGCCAGGAGCGGTGACTCGTCCACCGACACGATGTTGCTGAGCGCGGTCGTGGCGCGATTGAAGCCAACCGTCTTAGTCCGGTCCCACTGCTTGCCCATGATTGGCACTTCACTGGCATCGAGCTGCCGCGTCAGATCGGGGCTGATGCGCGTCCAACTGTCGCCGCGGTCCTCGGTGCGGTACAAGTAGTTGGACGCCCACAGCAGGCTCTTCGAATTGTGCGGACTGACCAGATACGGCGCGTCCCAGTTGGGGCGTTCGCTCGGCATGCCGCCTCCGCGTCCGCCGGTGGCCGGGGCAATCTCACTGCCGTCGAGGTTGCGCGTGTTGTTCGCGTTCGGGCGAATCGACTGCGACTGCCCAGTGCGCAGGTCGAGGCGTGTCACCGCGCCGTTTTGCGACGTAGCATACGTGAAGTACGGATCTTCGGGGTCGCTGCGGGTGGTGAAGCCGTCGCCGCCGCCAGTGATGTAGACGTCACTGGTGCGGATGCCGGCCGAGTTCTGGGTACGGTGGGGAGTACAGAATGAGCCGTTATCCTGTGTGCCGCCGCAGACGTTGTAGAACGGCTTCATGTTGTCCACCGACGCGCGGTAGAACTGCGAAATCGGCAGGTTGGTGAAGTGACGCCACGTCCGGCCCTCGTCGTATGACTCGTAGAGGCCGCCATCGTTGCCCAGAATGAAGTGGTTGCGGTCATTCGGGTTGGGCCAAATGACGTGGTGATCGACGTGGACGCCCGCCGTCGGCATGTTGCTCCACGTACGACCGCCATCCGTGCTGCGTGCCATGTTCGTGCTGACGGCGTACAGCGTGTCCGGTCGAATGGGATCGACGAAGATCTCGTTGTAGTAGCCGGGATCGGCGTTCATAAACCAGTTGTCGGCCGCGGCCTGCGGTGGCGCTTCCTGGCCGCCCTCGGTCTGCGCTACCTCATCGTCGTTGCCCGCACGAACCTCAAGCGCTGTACCCACGCCGCCGCGTCCGCTGCCCGGCGCCGTCTTCCCCACGCGCGCCCAGGTGGCGCCCTGGTCGTCGGTGCGGTACACACCACGCTCTTCAGCAAGGGCATCGATCATCGCGTAGACACGACTGGGACGCACCTTCGCGTCGACGGCTAGATTGATGCGGCCCATGTCCATCTTCGGTAGCCCCGTCGTCAGCTTCGTCCACGTCTGCCCTGCGTTGGTGGACTTGTAGATGCCGCTCTCCGGTCCGCCGCCGACGAACTGTCCCACCGCGCGCCGCCGCTGCCACATCGCCACATACAGCGTGTTCGGGCTGGCCGGGTCAATCACCACTTCGTTGGCGCCGGTATCCGGACTGACCGTCAGAATTTCTTTCCAGGTTTTACCGCCATCCGTGGTCTTGTAGAGGCCGCGTTCGCCGCCTGCGGACCACAGCGGGCCCTGCGCGGAGACGTAGACGACGTTGGAGTCGCGCGGGTCGATTTGGATGTTCCCGATGTGCTCCGACTTGGCCAGGGCCACTCGCATCCAGGTCATGCCCGCGTCGGTGGACTTGTAGAGACCGTCACCAATCATCGAACTGCGCGGATTTGAGTTCTCGCCCGTGCCGAGCCAGACGATATTGGAGTCCTTTGGATCGACCTTGATGCAACAGAGATTGAACGACCCACCCCGATCAAAGGTGGACACCCAAGTGACGCCGCGGTTGACGCTCTTCCACACGCCGCCGGCAGCGGTGGCCACGTAGTAGACGTTCGCGTTTTTCGGGTCGACGTCGAAGTCGGCAATGCGGCCGGTCACAAGCGACGGACCGATGCTGCGCATTTCCAGTCCCTCGAACACCGTGGCGTTGAGCCGGTCGTTCGTCGGGGCCTGTCCGGAGGGCGCGATAGCCGCCGCTACGAGCGCAGCGCAGGCCAAGACGAATGTCAGACGTTGCTTCATGAAGATGCTCCTTGGCAGAAAGTCGCCGGACAGATTTTGACATATTTGCGGGGCCGTCAACGCCCCAGCCAATAGGAGACCTTGAGGAGAGCAGGTCATCTGCTGACAGATCCCAAAGTAACCTCGCATCCCGATTGCCGACACGGTTTGCGTACTGACGGCTGGCGAACACTCGGGCTTGAGAACCAGCCCGAGCTACGTATCGGTCAAAGCCGCGGCATGGGGAACCAGCCCGCGCTACACTTCCCCACTGACCCAGTTTCCACCTTCGCTCCTCCGGAGCTACGGCGGACAAGCCCCACTTCCTTACTTTCCTCCCGCCACCATCGCCTTCCAGGCCGCCTCGTAGGCGTCCACTGTGGCGGCGGTTACCACGTCCACACCCGAATCGATGATTGGATTGGTGGGCTTGCGGCCGTTGATGATGCCGTGTAGGAGTTTGATGGGCTCCTCACCCCAGCCGAAGTACTTCTGGCCGAGCAGGACCTGGACCTTGCCCGCGCGCAGCAGCGTAATGGCCGATGGGACCGTATCAAACGACACGAACTTCGTAGTCGGCGGTACCGGAGCGAGCGCGTTGGCGCTGAACACGGGCCAGCCGCCCACCGAAATCCAGGCGCCGAGGTTGGGGTACCGGTTGGTGCCGGTCGCAATGATCTCGCCAGTGCGCACGCTGTCTTCCTTGATGTCGTAAGTCTCAAGGATGGTAATGCCGGGGTGCTTCGCGAGGGCTTCCCGGGCGCCTTCGAGCCGCCGGGCAAGGTTGTTGGCGCCAAGACTTGTAATGAACGCCACCGTTCCCTTGCCGTTTAACATCTTGGCCGTCTCCTCGCCCATCACGATGCCCGACCGGTAGTCGTCCACGCCGTAGAACGCCAACCGTTTTGATGCCGGGGCATCTGAGTCCCAGGTCACCACCGGAATACCGGCGTCAACAGCGCGGTCGATCGTTGACGTCAGGAACGACGCATTGAGCACCGAGATGGCAATGCCATCCACCTTCTGGGTGATGAACGATTCGAGCACTTCCTTCTGGCGCAGCTCATCGGCGCGGTCAGGACCGCGATAGATGACCTCCACGCCCAGTGCGGCGGCCGCCCGCTCGCCGCCGATACGCGCGTAGTCGAACACCGGAATGTCGAGCGACTTCGGAATCAGCGCAAAGCGCAGCTTCCTAGCTGCCGGAGGCGCGTCAGAAGTTCCACCCCCACACGCGACCGCACCCATCGTGCCCATCACGCTCAAAACGGCCACAACCGCGACCAGCAGTACCTTCTTCATGCTTCTCCCCTTCGCACCATGATCTGGTCCATCACCACAATGACAATGACCGCCAGACCGACGATGACCCGATCATAGAACGTGGCGCCCGGAATCTGCGGCAGCGCGTTGCGTAGAACACCAAAAATCAGCGCACCGAGCACGGCGCCGGCCACCGACCCTCGGCCGCCGGTCAAACTGGTGCCGCCCACCACCGCGGAGGCGATGATGTCCAGTTCGTACCCATTGGCGAGGTCGGCTTTGCCCTGCCCCTGCACCACGGCCAGCACGACGCCCGAGATGGCCGCGAGGAGGCCCGCCGTGACGTAGGCGGTCGTCTTGACCAACCCGACCCGCAGGCCCGAGAACAAGGCGGCGGTTTCGTTGCCGCCCACCGCGAAAATGGCGCGCCCCCACTGGAACCGCTTCATCAGCACCTGGAAGGTGCCCGCCAGTGCCACCATGACCAGCGGCGGGACCCAGTCGATCGACACACCGACCACCGTCCAGTTACGGGGCAGCTTCGCGGACAGATCGTAAAACCGCGCCTCTGTGATGATGTAGCCCGCGCCGCGCCAGATGCCCATCACGCCCAGCGTGGCGATGAACGGCGGCAACCGCATGCCGACAATCAGCCATGACGACGCCAGACCGGCCGAAAGGCCCACCATCAGGCCCATCAGGGCGCTGGCCGTGAGGGACCAGTCGGCCTGGACGAAGAAGTACCCGGTCACAACACTCGTCAGGCCAATGACGGCACCCGACGACAGGTCGATGCCGCCCGTGATGATGACAATGGCCGCACCGATGGCCGCAATGCCGTAGATCGACGAGTACTTGAGGATCAGGAGGGCGTTGCCGACATTCAGGAACGGATGCCCGCCATCCGACGGCCACAGATACCACGTAAAAAACGCGACCTCCAGCACGAGAATCATCAACGTGCTGACTTCGCGCACCTGCCACAACTGCTTCACGCGTTGCCTCCTGCGGGCCGGTCGAGATCAACGTCATGTGTGGCCAGCCGCATCACGGTCTCTTCGGTCGCGCCTGCCCCCGGCAATTCGCCGCGCAGATGCCCCTCGCGCATCACGAGAATGCGATCGGCTAGGGCCAGCACTTCGGGCAGATCGCTTGAGACCATCAGGCAGGCCATCCCGGCATCCGCCTGGTGCCGAATGAGGTTGTGAATCTCGAACTTGGCGCCGACGTCCACGCCCTTCGTGGGTTCGTCCAGCAGCAACACCTTCGGCGTGGTCGCCAACCACTTGCCGGCCACGATCTTCTGCTGGTTGCCGCCCGACAACGCGTCGGGCGTGACCTTCAGGTGGGGTGCCTTGATCGTGAGCGCCTCGACCTGGGCACGCGCGGCGGTTTCCTCACCCGCGTCACGAATGAGGCCCACGCCCTGCTTGGCGGCCAGCGGCAGCACCAAGTTGTGGCGGAGCGAGAGATTAAAAAACAGTCCCTGGCGCTGCCGATTCTCCGGCACCAGCGCGAGTCCAGCCCTGGCCGCATCTCGGGTCGAGCGCACGTAAATGGCTTGACCATCTACGGCCACCTGGCCCGCGTCCGGAGTGGCCAGACCGAAGAGGGTCTCGAGAATTTCGGTGCGGCCGGATCCCACCAAACCGAACATGCCGACAATCTCGCCAGGCGCCACCTGGAACGAGACATCCTCAAACGCGGGCCGCCTGGAGAGCCCGCGGACTTGCAGCGCTGGGGAACTGGGGAACTGGGGAACTGGGGAACTGGGGAACTGAGGAACTGAGGAACTGTGCGGCACGCGACGTGGTGGCTCACGGCCCACCATCGCCCGCACGATGTCGTCGGATGGTGTAGTCGCGCGCTCGAATGTGTCCACAAATTGGCCATCGCGCAGCACGGTAATACGGTCGCAGAGGCGATACACCTCCGGGAGCCGGTGCGACACGAACAGCACGGTGACGCCCTGCTGCCGCAGGCGTGTCACCACGCCAAACAGGTGATCGACCTCGGCGTCGGTCAACGAGGTCGTGGGTTCATCAAGCACGAGCACACGGCAGTCGAAGGCAAGCGCGCGGGCGACCTGTACCAGTTGCGCGCATGCCGTCGACACATGTTGCATCGACGTGTCCGGGGTGACCGGCACATGGAGTTGCATCAGCAATTCCTGGGTGCGCGCGCGCATGGCCCGTTCGTCCAGCACTCCCCACCGGTTGGTGATTTCGCGGCCCGCGAAAATATTCGCGGTGACTGAGAGGTTGGGAAACGCGAGCATCTCCTGGTAGACCATGCCGATGCCGTGTTCAAGCGCCTCACGTGGAGTGGAAAAGTGGATGCGTTCGCCGGCCCACGAGAGTGCTCCGCGGTCGGGCCTGATGATCCCGGCCAGAATCTTGAGCAACGTGGACTTGCCGGCGCCGTTTTCGCCGACACACGCGTGCGCGTCGCCGGCGGCGATCGTGAAGCTGACGCCGCGCAGCGCCTGTACGGCGCCAAAGGCCTTCGCCACGTCACAAAACTCCAACCCGGCCGTTATCATTTGGCGGTAATCGTATACGATCCCTTCAGGGTCCAGGCCTTGCCCGCCGTAGCGTAGAACGCGGAGGTAGGTCCGGAGTTCAAGAGGGGAACGCAATGAGGCACACAGCGGTGGCGGTGATGGTTGGGATGGTTGCGGTGGGATGTGGTGGTGGTGAATCATCTCTGCCAGTGCCTGGCAACGACATCCGCATCACCTCGGTGCCCTTTGGCGCCACGGCCGACGGCACGCCCGTCGATGTCATCACGCTTCGGAACGGCAAGGGCATCGAGATGACGGTGCTCACCTATGGCGGCATCATCATGTCGCTCAAGACACCGGATCGAAATGGCGTGGCGGACGACATTGTGATGGGCCACGACACCGTGGGCGGCTACGAGGCGAACTCTCCGTATTTCGGCAGCCTGATCGGCCGGGTGGGCAACCGCATCGCAAACGGCGCCTTCACACTCGACGGCAAGGTACACACGCTCGCTAAGAACAACGGCCCGAACCACCTGCACGGCGGCCTCAAGGGCTGGGACAAGGTGGTCTGGAAGGCCGACCCGTTCCAGGACCGGACCGGAGCCGGTGTACGTCTGGAATACATAAGCGCCGACGGCGAAGAGGGGTATCCCGGCAAGGTCACCGCCCATGTGGTCTATACGCTGACGCCCGACAACACCTTGGTGGTGGACTACCACGCGACCACCGACACACCCACGGTCATCAACCTGACGCAGCACAGCTACTTCAACCTAGGCGGCAGGAAGACCACCGACATCCTGGGTCATGAATTGATGGTCAACGCCGACCGCTACACGCCGGTGAACTCCACGCTCATCCCCACCGGAGAACTGGCGCCAGTCGCCGGCACACCCTTTGACTTTCGCGCGCCCACGGCCATTGGCGCGCGCATCAACGACAAGAATACGCAGTTGGAATACGGCAAGGGCTACGACCACAACTACGTGTTAACCCGGTCGGGCACCGGACTCGAACTGGCCGCGCGCGTGTATGAACCCACCACCGGCCGCACGCTTGAGATCTCAACCACAGAACCCGGCGTCCAGCTCTACACGGGCAACTTCCTCGACGGCACGATCACCGGTAAGGGCGGGCATGTGTATTCCTTCCGCTCGGGTCTCTGTCTCGAAACGCAGCACTATCCCGACTCGCCGAACCAGAAGGGTTTTCCCTCGATCGAATTGCGGCCAGGCGGCGAATACAAATCAAAAACGGTCTTCGCCTTCGGCAGCCGCTAGATCACGCGGCGATCACCACTACGCGGACGCTCGCTCTCCACGTGTCGCCAGTGCATGGCGCGTGCGCGCGCGGTCCCACGCCATGGCGCGCGATCCGGAGTTGAACACAATAAAGTCGCGCAGCGCGCGCTCATCCTGCCAGGCCGGCCGCGACGTCGCGCTCGCGGAACTGACGACAGACCTGATGATCGATCGCTTTGAGGCGGTCTACTCGACGCTTGGATGACTTCGCCTGGTGGCGTTGCGCCGATTGACCCGAGCGGTGGCCACCACGCAAGATAACGGCATCTGCCCGAACACACCGAATGGCTGGACGTGGCACGCACGGCGACGGTCGACGACCTGCGCGAACTTATCCTGACGGGGTTCAAGATCGGCAAGCCGTTCACGCCGTATGTGCCCACCCTCGCGTTGCCGTCACCGGTGGGCTGGGTGCTGGACTGCGGGTGCGGCGTCGGACGCCACTTCTCCTGTGTGCGAACCATCGGCCGCCACGTCGCGGGGTTTGACCTGCCGCCCAGGATCGCGCGATGCAGGGAACTGGCGCAGCAGGTGGAACTGCTGTCGGACGATTGGCCGTCGCCCAAGACGCGCCGCTTCGATCTCATCTTCGCGTCGCTGGTGCTGTAACACATCGAAGTGGACGTGGTGCGCGGACACCTTCCTGATCTCGCGCGCATGGCGCCAGTGACCTATCTCCTGACGCGCGACAGCAGTGATTTCGGCGTCAACGTGCTCGACCTGGTAGCCCAGAGCGAGGCCTTCGACGCCGGGGACTGCACCAAGGTCGATCACGATCCCGAGACGCACCAGCTTCGGGTGCTGGGACGAATGTCATTTGAGCAGGCGCGCCAGTCCACCGAACCTGCGCACTACGAGGTGCTGTTGCAGAGCAGCGGCTGGTATCAGCTTTGAGACCGTCGCCTCGTAGCCACATACGGTCGATGCCCCGAAGGCACAAGCTTTCCCTTCCTCCCCCGATAGAGCGTTTTCGAGCGGCGGGTAGAGGACACTCGGGCTTGAGGACCAGCCCGAGCTACGTTCCGGATGGATATCTGCTCGTGCGTAGCCCGATCCTTCCGCACGTAGCTCGGCCTGATTTTCAAGGCCGAGGCCTACACGCAAACGAAAAAGGCTTTAATTCACGTAGAGCGGCCGTATCTGGAACAGGATGTAGAGCCCGATCAGGCCGCCGATGAGGGCGCCGAGAATAGACCCGCTTAGCAGAGAAAAGACGATCCCGACCAATTGGGAATAGAACATCAGCGTCCACGCAGACTTCTTGCGCGAGAACAGCCCAGGCAGCGCCAATCCGAGCAGCACCAACTGGGCCAGCAGCACAACCGTGAGGTAGGTGAACCCGGCGGCGTAGCCCACACCGCCAAACGGCACCATCGCCGTGCCGATACCGAGCATGAGGAGCAGGCCCGGCAGCGAGAGCACCAGTAGAACAAGAGCGATCCATGGACCGAACTTGACCAGGAACTCCCGGATCTCGCCGGGAATCTGGAACGGGGCTTTCTGGACGAGATAGAAGTCGAGGAACCCAACGAGGTCGCGCGGTGCCTGATCGGATGCAGTCATCAAAGCCTCCTGAGTAGACGTCGCGGCATTGTAGTTCAAAGGGCTCCGCGCAGCCGCCCTTCTGCTTCGGCATACCGCTTCCTCAAATCGGCGTAGGTCGCCACGGCCGATTCGTGCGGGGAGACCCGGCTCGCCGCCAGCGGAGCGGCCAGATCCCTGACGACCTCGGGCCAAGGCACCGGGTCGGCTGACGCGGCCGCATCGGCGTGCCACGCCCGCAGGGCGGACCCCAGGCACGCGGAGTTACCGACCGGGAACTGATAAACGTCTGCGTCGAACACGTTGGCCATGACCTGTAATACGTCGCGGTTGGCGGCGGCGCCGCCGGTGGCGTGGATGCGCCGCACGCCCACGCCCATCCAGCGCGAGTGATTGGCCATGGCCATCATCTGCGCTTCCACCACCGCCCGCACATTGCCCGGCACATCGTCAGGCTCCAGGCCGACACGGCGCACGCCTGGCACTGGGACGTCGGGCGTGATTTCGGGATCGAACCACGGAAACATGAATCGCCCGAGGTTGCCGGTGGGTGTTGAACGTAGACTTTCCGAGAAACCGGCCCAGTCAAGCCCATAGGCGTCACGTACCCGTTCACGCGCCAGCGATCCGTTCTTGAAGACGGTGATTCCCATGAAGTCGCCGGTCGGCGCACCGAACACGTGGCCGATGCCGCCTGGGTCCACTCTCGATTCCCGCATGATGCCGGCGACCGTGTCACTCGTACCGAGCGAGACAACGACGTGGCCGTCGGTCACCAGGCCCGTGCCAACGAGGCTCGACGAGTTGTCGCCAGTCCAGGCGATGATGCGCGCGGGGGGCAAACCATACTTCGACTGCCAGCGTGGCGCCAGTGTGCCAATCACGCTGGCCGACGGCACGATCCGCGGCAGCTTCGAGAACAAACCGGGCGCCGTGGCGTCAACCGCTGGCGGCCACCACTCATTGGCCGCGACATCCATGAGGTTCATTCCGCTGCCATCGCCGGGATCAAGCGGTGCATCCGCGCCGAGCAGCTGTGACGCAAGGAAGGAACTGATCAGGTGGATGCGTGCAGTGCCGACGTACGCCTGCGGGTCGGCCTTGTAGAACTTTCGAATCTGCGGCCCGGCGAAACGTTCGTACGCGCGTGATCCGGTGCGCTGGGCCAGCACCGCAGCACCGCCAACCGTCGCAGTGATCTCTGCGCACTCCTCGCGCGTGCTGCTGTCCATCCAGATCGGGGATACCGATCTGGTGTACGCCTCGTCGCTGCCAAGATACACACTGCCGTGCTGCTGCGCACATCCACTGATGGCGCAGAGTCGGCTCATGTCGACGCCGCACCCGGCCACTCGAGCCAGCATCTGCTCCAGCGCCTTAACCCACATTGCCGGAGACGAGACTCTGACGAGCGGGTCGACTGAGGGCAACACTCCATGGACGGTGCCGAACTCTGGGAACGCCTCGTCAAACGGCATCACGTGCTGCCAGAGGACTTCGGCTCGACCGGCGGTGACACCGATGAGAATGGCCGACAGGCTTTGCGTCGAGCTGTCGAACCCGAGGTAACACCTCTGCGGGTGGCTCACGGAACTTCCCAGCCCCCTGACGCAGCAGAGCGGAACGCCGCGTCGATGGCGGCCATGTTCTTCACCGACAGCTCGAGCGGATACGGCGCCGCGCGTGATTCCAGAATGGCGAGCGACAATTCGTCGCCTTGCGCGCGATACTGATCACACGCCGGAATCTCGAGCGTCTCCACGGTCTCGCCCAATAGATCGCCATGTGAATCCACAAAGAGGCGGCACGGCCGATCGGGCGGCGCATTAAAGGGAATTTCGACCTCGAGCCGTCCGCGTGTGCCAAAGACCTGTACGCGCTGGTAGGGCGCCAACCGCGTGCTGCAAACACCGATCGCCTGACCCGAGGGGTAGTCCAGCATCAACGAGGCGAGAGTATCGACGCCCGACGCCGGGTCGCGCTCCACTAGGCTCATGACCCGTCGGGGTTCCTCGCCAAAGATCATCCGCGACGTCATGATCAGATAACATCCGATATCCATCAGGCCACCACCACCCCACTCAACGACATTGCGGATATTGGTGGGGTCGTCGTTGAAATAGCTGAAGGCGCCGACGTACGAACGCACGTCACCAAGACGGCCAGAGCGACACACGTCCAGGACACGCAGCCACTGCGGAGCAGACCGCACCATGAACGCTTCCTGGATGACCACCCCTGTACGATCGCGAACGCCGATCAGAGTCTGCGCGTCGCCCGCCGACAAGCCAACCGGCTTCTCGCACAACACATGTTTGCCGGCCTCCGCCGCTCGCGTCGTCCACGGCACGTGCAGATGGTTCGGCAACGGGTTGTAGATAGCGTCCACGTCGGGATCGGCGAGCAGGGCCTCATACGATCCGTAGGACTTCGGGATGCCGAGTGCAGTGGCGGTCGAAAGAGCCGTCGACGCTTCGCGCGATGCAATCGCCACCACCTCGGTGTACGTCCCGCCCTGCATGGCGGGAATCACCTTGTTCACACCAATCTTCGCGGTGCTCAGTACGCCCCATCTGATCTTGTGCATTTGTCAATCGACAATTTACCTCAGTCGAGGTCGTCGGGGCGTGGGGAGTCTGGCGCAGCGGTGCGGAATAACCCGCCACGACTGCCTAGCGCCGAGCGCAGGACATTTCTCAATCCGGCCTCAGCGCGTGGCTCGCATCTTGCTTCGTTGAGGGCCCCACTATGGACCAGGAGCAGGAGCGCGACCTCCGACTCGCCCGTCTTGAAGCCGCCCCAAGGGACCTGACCGACCTTGCAACATTACTGGGCCTGGCCTTCATGGTGTTTGGTGGCGCCTATCTCCTGCGCGCGCTGACGGAATCGGGGCGTGTGCCCGACAGCGCCGGCGTGATCATCGGCATGACCTACTACGCCGGCTGGATAATCGCCGCCCACCGATCCGCCGCGACACGCCTCACGAGCGCGCCGTTCCACGGCGTCACCGCCCTGCTCGTGGCGCTGCCAATCGTCTGGGAGGCCACCGCAAGGTTCGGCCTGATGAGCCCCGACGCCGCTGCACTGACGCTGGCCGACATCAGCGCGGCCGCATTCGCCGTCGCCTGGCGCGGAGGGCTCGACGCGGTGGCGGCTGTCGCGGGATTCGGTACTGCCGCGGCCGCCTTTGCCACCGCCTCGTCCACCAAGCACTTCGCCGCGTTCTCGCTGCTCCTGATTGGTCTCAGTGTGGTGACCTATTGGATGTCCGAACAACCGGGACACGCCTGGCTCCGATGGCCCAACGCCACAGCCGTTGGACTCTCGGTGATCGGCGTGATCATTCGCGCGCTCGGTCATCCTCCGCTGGAAACACCCGGGCTCACCCTTATCGCTCAAGCGGCGTTTGTCGGGACGATGCAGGGATCGCTGGCGGTGCGGCTGCTGATGCTCGGTCGCAATGCCCGGTTCTTCGACGTCATGCAGGCGGCGAGCGGACTGGTCATCGGCATTGGCGACGCGGTGTTGGTGATGCGCGCGTCTCCCGGCGGACTCGGGCTGATTGGCGCGGTCACGGAAATTCTGGCGCTGGGCGCCTTTCTGCGTCTGGCTGATCGCCCTCACCTCTCGGCCAGTTACCACCTGTTGGCGGCGTTCGGGCTCGTGGCCGCGATCGCGGCGCTCGCGCTTCTTTGTTCCGGGCTCATTCTGGCGCTGGCTGCCATCACAATCGAGATCATCACCATCGGTCTGGGCCCCCACCGCCTTGCCGGTTACGCCGCGCTGCACGGTGCGGCCTACGTACTGACCGCGCTCGCCGCGTCGGAGCTGCTCACCGCGTCGCTGACGGCCTGGATGCGCAATCCGACGCCCTGGCCCTGGGTGTCTGCGGTAGGCTGGCTGACACTGGGCACTGTCGGAATTTGCGCCACCCTGCGTCCCCCACGGCACGGCGACATCGGCGACTTGCTCGCCCGCGTTGGGCGCTTGCTTCTGGCTTCGCTGTTCGTCTTTACCGCGAGCGGAGCTGTGCTGATGGTGACGGGGCCGCACATTGCAGGCCCCCCGACGGATGCGGGCGTCTTTGCCACCCTGCGCATCACGCTCTTGTCGCTGTCGGTCATCGGCCTCGGTCTTGCCACGCACCCACCACAGACCAGGGTTTTCACTCGACTGGTCTCTCCAATGCTCATCGTCGGCGGGTTACGATTCGTCGCCGACGACTTCCGGCACTCGGACCCAGCCACGCTGTTCATTGCACTGGCCGTTTCTGGCCAAGCCTGGGCTCTCGGTCCGCGGCTGGCTGCACGAGGCAACGTCTGCTAGGCTTTCGGGTATGTTGCGAACCCTGATGATGTGTGGAGGCCTTCTGATGGTGGCGATTCCGTTGACCGCGCAGACCCAGTTACCCACCAAACGTGTGCTGACACTGGAGGCGGCGCGACGCGTCGTGGCGGCGGCCGAAGCCGAGGCCCGCAAGAACAACTGGGCCGTGTCGATTGCGGTGCTCGACGACAGCGGACACATGATCCTCTTCCAGCGAATGGACGGTGCCAAACTCGTGGCCACGGACATTGCGATACGCAAGGCGCGCACGGCCGTCTACTTCCAGGGGCCGACCAAGGATTTGGAGGCAGAAGTCGCCGGTGGCCGAACCGCACTGTTGCCCATCGAGGGATTCATGCCGCTCGAAGGTGGTGTGCCATTGATGTCAGGCGGCCAACTCGTCGGCGCGGTCGGCGTGAGCGGAGTCAGCGGCGCTCAAGACGCGCAGTGTGCGCTCGCGGGCGCCGCGGCGATCAAGTAGCGCCTCACTCAAATAGGCGCCCTACCGCGCGAGTGCGAGCAGCGTCGCGAGTGCGATCTCGATGCCGCGAAGGCTCGGGACCTTGTCGATGGTAATCCACTCGTCGAGCGCGTGCGCCCGTCCACCTCGGCCCCCTGAATCCACGGTGATCGCAGGAATGCCGAGGCTGATGGGGATGTTGGAGTCGGTGCTGCTCCAGCTGAATGTCGGCCGCCCACCCGCCGCCCGAATCGACGCCGCAGCAGTCTGGACTAGGCGCGAGTCGATCGGCGTCTCACCTGACGGCCGATCGCCGATCAACGTCAGTTCGGCCGTCACCGGGCCCTGTGCCGTGGAGCGGGCTGCGTTTTCTTCGCGCACGGCGTCGGCAATCAACGCCATCAGGCTTTCATCGAGCTTCTGCAGTTCTGCGCGTGACTCCGAACGCATGTCGAGTTCCATCCATGACTCGAAGGGAATCGAGTTCACTGATGTGCCGCCGCCCACCACGCCGACGCTGTACGTCGTTTTGGGTTTCTCGGGCACGGTCAGCCTGCCAAACCGCTGCATCGCGCTGGCCATGGCGAATGCCGGGCTCACGAGTCCGAATGCCCCATAGCTGTGGCCGCCCGGCCCCTTAAAGATCACGCGATACCGGCGGCTGCCGACGCCACCGTGCGTGATGTTGGCCCCGCCACCGGCGCCATCCAGGGAAATGAACATCTTGATGCGGTCCTTGTACTTGCCCTTGTTGAACAGGTACTTCACACCGCGCAAGTCGCCCTGGCCCTCTTCACCCACGTTGCCGATGAACAGCAGGTCACTCTCGGTGCGAATGCCGGCTTCGTTCATCGCGCGGATCATCGCCAGCAGCACCGCCAGCGAACGAGTGTCGTCGCCGATGCCAGGAGCGGACAGCCGATCGCCGTCACGCTTGACCTTCACATCGGTGCCCTCCGGGAACACGGTGTCGAGGTGTGCGGCAATGGCAATGAACGGCGCCGTGTCCCGCTCCGGCCCGCTACCCCGGCGCAACCCCATCACATTGCCTTCCTCGTCCTGCTCAAGGTCGGTCAGACCGGAGGCACGCAGCATCTCAAGGTAGGCGGCAGCGCGCGCGGTTTCCTTGAAGGGCGGCGCCGGGATCTCGGTCAGCGTGATGATCTCTGCAATCAGGCGGTCGTGATCGCGATCGAGCACGGCCAAAGCCTTCTTGAAGCCATCGCTTGCCCGCACAGTGGCGAGGGTCGAATCATACGGATTGGTTTGCGCCGCAACAGCCGCGCTGAGCAGGCCCACGGCGATGGCGATTTTTTGCAGTCGTGACAACATGCCCACGATCATACGGCCTTTGCGTCAGGCTTCTGCAGGCGACAGACGCACAACAAAGCCCCAGGCAAGCCACTGAAAGATGCCCACCTTGGCGCCAAGTCAGAGTGCACGCTTACTTGAGAATTTCCCGAATCACCTTGCCGTGCACATCGGTCAAACGCATGTCGCGGCCGTTGAACCGGTAGGTCAGTGTTTCGTAGTCGAGCCCGAGCAAATGCAAGATCGTCGCGTGGAGTTCGTACACTGACTTCGCGTTCTCCACCGCCTGGTAGCCGTATTGGTCGGTGGCGCCAACCACCGTGCCGCCCTTCACGCCGCCGCCGGCCAACCACACACTGAAGCCCTTGTTGTTATGGTCGCGGCCATCCATGCGCTCTGAAATCGGCAGCCGCCCGAACTCGCCGTGCCAGACGATGAGCGTGTCCTCAAACATGCCTCGGCTCTTGAGGTCCTTGATGAGCCCCGCCAGGGGCTTGTCGGTCTCGGCGCAGTGGAGCCCGTGGTTGCCCTTCAAATCCCAGTGCGCATCCCAACTCGGCTCAAAGTTGCCGCCGCCCGAAAAAATTTGCACGTACCGCACGCCGCGTTCCACCATGCGACGGGCCATCAGCGCCTGGCGGCCGAAGTAGTCGGTGGGTTCAACGCCAATGCCGTAGAGATTCCTGGTGGCCGCCGATTCCTGTCCCAGATCAATCGCTTCTGGCGCGTGCGTCTGCATGCGGAACGCCAGCTCGTAGGAAAAGACGCGTGCCGACAGCTCGCTGTCGAGCGGATGCAGGTCGCCATGTTTTTCGTTCAACTCGGCCAGCATGCGCAGCCACCGCTGCTGCTCTTCAGGCGTGCGGCCCGCCGGCGGCTTGAGATCCACGATGGGCGACCCCTTGTCACGGATCTGGGTGCCTTGATACGCCGCCGGCAGGTAGCCATTGGACCAGTTCGGCGGACCGTTGATCGGTCCGCCGCGATGATCGGTAAAGACGATGAACCCCGGGAGGTTCTGGTTGTCGCTGCCCAAGCCGTAGGTCACCCAGCTGCCGACGCTGGGGCTGCCGGCCAGAATCGTGCCGGTATTCATCTGGAACAGCGCGGGTCCGTGCGCCGGACTGACGCCGTACATCGATCGGATCAGCGCGATATCGTCCACATGCTGCGCCATGTGGGGAAACAACTCAGACACTTCCATGCCGGACTGGCCGTGTTTCTTGAAGGCCCACGGCGACGGCATCAACCCGCCCGGATTGCCCATCACCGTGCGCACTTCCCCCACATCCTTCATCGTCTCGCCCTGCCACTTCACCAGATCGGGCTTGGGGTCCCAGGTGTCGATGTGGCTGACGCCGCCGTAACAGAAGATCGAGATAACGGCTTTGGCTTTCGCAGGAAGCGGCGCAGGCTTGGGCGTGAGAGGATTGCGCGCTTGCGCACCCAGCACGTTCTGCGACAGCAGGTCCGCAAAGGCGAGACCGGCAATGCCGCCACCGAGCCGGCCCAGCAGTTCACGCCGCGTGTACTGAAGCTTCTCGACGTGTCCGCAACCGTGATGATGATGATGGTGGTGCTTCATGGCCGATACAGAAATTCATTGAGATTGAGAAGCATGTGACAGAACTCGGTCAGTCCCTTTGAGCTTCCCGCGATGAAGGCTGCGCCGCGCTTCAAGTCAATTGCGTCAGCCGGCCGGCCCAGCGCAAGCCACACGGCGCGCTGCACCTGCGCGGCCGGGTCGGAGCCCGCCTCGCGAGCGACACGCTCGGCAAACTGGCCGGCCTGGAACAGCACCATCTGGTTATTCATCAGGATCAGGGCCTGAGGCGCAATAGTCGTGCGGTTGCGGCGGTCGATGGAATTGATCAGATTGGGCTGATCAAACGTCTCGAACATCGGATACCGGATGCTGCGCTTGGAAAACACGTACAGGCTTCGTCGCCACGTGGAAGAGTCGCTGTCGGGCTTGCCTTTCCAATCGCGGTTGGAACTCTTTTCAAACAGGTCCGGGTCGATGAACGGGAAGATCGACGGGCCGCCGATCGTTGGCTCAAGCGTGCCCGCGGCCGACAGGATGCTGTCGCGGATCACTTCGGCTTCAAGGCGCACTCGTGGCATGCGCCAAAACATCCGGTTCTCGGGATCGACGCCGTAGTTGGCTGTCGTATCGCTGGCCGCCATGCGATACGTCGTCGACGTGAGCATCAGCCGATGCATCGCCTTCATGCTCCAGCCCTGGCTCATGAATTCGGCCGCAAGCCAGTCAAGCAACTGAGGATGCGACGGCGCCTCTCCCATCTTCCCGAAGCTGCTCGGTGTGCGGACGATGCCCTCGCCGAAATGGTGCTGCCAGAGACGATTCACCATCACGCGCGCGGTCAGAGGATTGTCTTTCGACACCAGCCACTCGGCAAATCCCCGGCGACGCCAGCTCGACTTGGCGTCTGCGGGCGGCTCAGGGAAGGTCCATTCATCACGCCTGGCGACCGACAACACACCAGGCGTCATTGCGGACCCTCGCGCATCGGGGCTGCCGCGGTGTAGGAAGAACACCGCCCCTGGCACGCGTCCGCGCTCGCCGATGGCCCGCGCGGTGGGCAGGCGTCGCGGCTCTTGAGCGTCGAGCGCGTCAATCTCGGCCTTGACCGCCGCGTGTTTTGCCTGGACCTCGTCGGGCATCAGGGCGACGACGTCCTTCTCGGTGATGAGCTTGCGAAGCGACGTGATCCCGACCGTATCTTCGATCTGTTTGGCGTTGAGTCGCTGCCCCTCGGTGCGCTGGTCGGCGGGCGTCCTCCATGCCTCCTGCATGTAGGGCGACAGCTTCGCGACCTCGCGGTCAACTAGGATTTGGTGATAGGGCTTCTCGAGGGTCGTCTTCGCAACCCGCAGCGGCTTGTGCAAGGCTTCAATCCGCTGCGTCTCGGCACGATGGGCCGCCACCTCCTGCGCCGGGACGAGAGGATGCTCCACACTGGTCGTGGGGTCAAAAATCGACTGAATGCGGTAGTAGTCCTTCTGTGGGATGGGATCGAACTTGTGATTGTGGCAGCGCGCACACCCCACCGTCATCCCCATGAAAGTCAGCGACGTCGTGGTCACGAGGTCATCCACCGCGTCGAGGCGATTCCCGCCGCCCTCCGGCCCCAGGCGAAGATACCCGGTGGCAATCATCGCTTCGTCGGAGCCGGGCGCGTACTCATCTCCTGCCAGTTGCTCCTTCACGAACGTGTCGTAGGGCTTGTCGGTGTTGAAGGCGGTCACCACGTAATCGCGGTACCGATACATCTCTGCCCGGTCCACGTCGAATTCGTAGCCCCCGGAATCGGCGTAGCGCACCAGATCCATCCAGTGACGCGCCCAGCGCTCGCCGTAGTGCGGGGATGCGAGGAGCCGGTCGACCAGCGCGGGCCAGGCATTCGGAGACGAGTCGTTGACAAAGGCGTCCGATTCAGCCGGCGTCGGCGGCAGGCCCAGCACGTCCAGATACGCGCGGCGCACAAGCGTACGTTTGTCAGCGGCCGACACCGGGGTCAGGCCTTTGCGCGACATCGCATCAAGAATGAATGCGTCGATCGGATTGGCGGACCAGCCCTCACGCGTGACCGCCGGGACCCCGGGTCGTACGATCGGCGTAAACGCCCAATACTGCCGTTCACTTTCCATGATCGGTCGTTCTTCGCGCCTGCGCAGTTCCGCAATGTCGGTGCCGGCCCCGCCGCTGGCTGCGGGCACGGTCGCCCACGAGGCACCGGCCTCAATCCACAACCGGATAGTGCGCCGCTGCGCCTCACTCAACGGCGGGGCGTCTTCGGGCATCTGCAGATCGCCATCGTGCATGATGGCCTTGTATAGCAGGCTCGCGGCCGGCTGGTGGGCCACCACGGCGCGTCCGGTCCGGCCGCCTTTTTGCAGGCCCGCCTCAGTCCTCAGATCGAGGCCACCGTCTTTGGCATCGCCGTGACACTCGATACAGGTCGTCTGCACGAGTTGGAACACGTCTGCCGCGAGTTGATCGGGCGTCCGGGTATCCTGCGCTGCATCCTGCCACGCATCAGACCATGGGGCCGCGCGTTCCGCACGCACTGTCACCACCACCCCCCAAGCCAGCATCGTCGCAAGGCCTGCGACCGTCACGGCGCCCGAACCACACATCCGTCGTCTCACAATCAATACCTGCTCCTAGTTACGAGTGTCTAAATAGTCACTTAGACCCGGCCTTCCGTCAATGACCACATCGCCCTCGTTGCGCCGTGATTGATAGCGTCAGTATATGATCCGGCTCATGCCGCAAAAGCTTCGAACCTCTCTCGTTTTGTCTCTCGCCGGACTCGCGGTCATGGCAACCGCCGTCTCTGTCAAAACCGTCGTCACGCCTTCTGCCCAGGCCGCCCGCTGGACCATTCCGACCGGGGGCGCCGCCGAAGCAAACCCGCTGCCGATCAACGCGGCCACACTCGCCGGGGGCAAGAAGTTATTTGCTGCCAAATGCCAACGCTGCCATGGACCCGCGGGTAAGGGCGATGGTCCGGATGCGGACGCAAAGTACGCCGCGGAGATGGACCTGACCAACGTGGCGCGCGCTTCCCGCAATTCTGATGGCACGGTATTTTACAAGATCTGGAACGGGCGCTCGAACCCGAAGATGCCCGCCTTCTCGGAAGACACCTCCAAAGAACAGGTCTGGGCCATCGTCGCCTATGCTCAGTCGTTGAGGAAACCGCCCAGTTCCTAAGTTCCTAAGTTCCTAAGTTCCTAAGTTCCTAAGTTCCTAAGTTCCCGGTGTCCTCCTCCGATCCTGCCGGCCACTTTGAACAGCGACTCTTCATCGCGGCAAAGCCGGCTGACGTGTTCGCGTGTTTTGGGGGTCATGCCGCGCTACAGGTCTGGTGGCAGGTGACGCACGCGGTGGTCACGCCGGTGCCGTTTGGCGTGTATGAAATCGAATGGGCGCCGACGTCGTACCGCGACGACCTGTTGGGGCCGCTGGGAGGCGTCTTCCGCGGGACGGTGGTGGATGTGCGTCCGGGCCAGCAGTTCCTGGTCGCCGACTGCTGATGGGTGCCACCCGAGGGGGACGCACTGGGGCCGGTGGCGCTGCACGTCAGCGGCCAACCTGAAGGCACGGGCTGCCGGTTGGTGGTGCGCCAGGACGGCTACGAGCCGTCGACGCGGTGGCGGCGATACTACGCGGTCGCGTCGCGCAGTTAGCCACTCTCGCTGACCGCGCTTCGGCGTCGGGCCGAAGAGCGCCATTCGGCGCACTCAGTCCGCTGACGCGCCAGCGGTGCCCACCTTGAGCGCCTTCGCCAGCCCGATGGCGAGCGGCGCAGCCAGGAAACTCAAACGCGCCCCCATCTTGGCTTGATCGAGGTACGACGAGGTGACCGGAAACGCCGCAGTTGTGAAACATAGCGCGACGGTGAATCCGATCCTTGCGGCAATGCCAATCACCACCATCGAACGATTCTCGAGGCCGACGGCTCTGGGAAATCCGAACGCGCCGGCCATCATCGCAAACGCGACGATGCCCAGCGGCTTGCCGATCACCAGGCTGCCCAGGACCATCCCCATCGCGTCGTCCGCAATGGCCATCGTCGAGCAGCAGGCGCTGGCCCCGCGAGACAGAGGAGAACAACGGGGCAAAGGACGTCGGGATGCAGCCTGGCCCATCCTCGTCGTCGCCCAGCGTCACCAGCACCTCGGCACCGGCTGTCAGCGTGATCGGTGATGCGAGGTGGCCGGTCCGAATCTTCGGGCCGGACAGGTCCTGGAACACGAGTATGTTGCGGCCCACCGCCTGTGCCTGCGCGCGAACGGCGCCGCACGCGGCCGCGTGTTCCTCGGCCGTGCCGTGAGAACAATTCAGACGGCACACATCTACGCCCGCGGCAATCAAGGCGCTAATCACATCGCCGTCGATGGTGGCTGGGCCGAGCGTGCCGATGATCTTGGTGCGTCTCATGGGCGAAATGTCTGAGGCAGCGTACAATCGCGGAAGCGGGACGGGCAAGGGCCGAGGAGACATTATTGTGAAAACGAGATTCATAGGAGCAGTGCTTGCGGCTCTGGTGCTGATGGCGGCGCCTGCGTGCGCTCAAACGTCCGAGATCGAGGCGCTGCGAAGAGAGTTGGCGGCGGTCAAAGAGGACCTGGCTAATTTGCGCGCCTCGCTTGGCCGCCCTCGGCCCGAGGTCGATCTCACGGGCGCGCCGACCAAAGGCAACCCCGACGCCCAGGTCGCGCTGATGGAATTTTCAGACTACGAATGCCCGTTCTGCATCCGGCACTTCCGCGAAACGATGCCGATGATTGAAAAGAACTACATTGCCACGGGGAAGATCCTGTATGCCTTCCGCGACTTTCCCATCGATGTGCTGCATCCGCAGGCGGTGAAGGCGCATGAGGCGGCGCAGTGCGGCCTGGAGCAAGGCAAGTTCTGGGAGATGCACAACACGCTCTTCGGCGCACCCGCGCAGCATTCGGTGGAAGGGCTCGAAGCGACCGCCACACAGGCCGGCGTGAATCTGGCTCCGTTCCGCGAATGCATTGCGAGCGGGCGCACGACTGCGGGCATCAGGAAGACTGCCGAACTTGCGGCCAGCTTCGGCGCCAACGGCACGCCGGCATTTTTTATCGGCCTTGTGGACAAGGTCACCAATCAGGTCAAGGTTACTCGCGCGATCAGCGGTGCCATTCCGTTTGCGCAGTTTGCACAGGCTCTTGAAGCGGCGCTGGCGCAGGCGGCTGTGAACAAATAAGAAGGGCGAGGCCTCGCGCGCCTGATCCCACGCGCTCGACGCGTCTGGCGGCACATACGCCTCACTGGCTGCTTTTCTAATCGGCAGACAACAGATTGACCGCATCGTCATACAGCGCGGTCAATGGTGAAGCTTCATGTTCTTCATGGTGACAGCTCTTAGTGCCAGCTCTAGCGCCACGGGTCCACAAGCGCCTTGGGGATCACCATGGATTCGGCAACCGCGAGGGCATCGTTGATTTGCCCGAGTCCGTAGGTGCGGGCGCCGATCAGGTGCCATGGAATTTCGTGATGGTAACGTTCGAGCACTTGCAGGGCACGCAGGAAGTGCCCCACCTGGCTGCCCCAACAGCCACGGATATCCAGGTGCTTGCGGTTGATGTGTTCGTGCGCGTTCACCGTGCTGTCGCCCGTGTTGGTGTAGTGACCGGCGATCACATAGGCGCCGCCGTTGCGCGCCATGCGCAGGCCTTCCTCGAACGCGCGCGCGGAGCCGGCCGCCTCAATCACGACGTCAGCCCCTCGGCCGCCAGTGAGCGCCAGCACTTCTTCAAGCCGCTGTTCGGGCGTCGTCGAGTCAATGTTGACGACCACGTCCGCGCCCATCTGGCGCGAAAGGTCCAGGCGGCTTTCAGGCGCGCCAACCGCGATGACCTGACCCGCACCTGCTTTGCGGGCAAGCGCGGCCGCGCTCATCCCCACCGCACCCGCGCCTTGCACAACGACGGTATCGCCAAGGACGATCTGTGAGCGTTCGATGATGTGCACGGCCGTCAGCAGGCCGCAGCCGCCGCCGATGTACGACTCGAACGACACACCATCCGGCAACTTCGCGACGACCACTCCCGGTTCGAGGTAGACCTTCTGCGACCAGCCGCCAAACAGCCCTTCGGTCGCCGAATCGGTGATGCCATACACCCTGCGCGACGGACACCGCGTGGGTGTGCGATGCGCAGTGCACGCCAGGCAGCGGCCGCATGTGCGATGCACGTCAAAAAACGCCAGCCTGTCGCCTTCCCGTAATACGCGCCCCTCAGGATCCGTCAATGTGCCCCTGACAGAGTCGAGCGTGCCGGTGGTCACATGACCGGGAATGATTGGGTACGGTACCCCGGAAAGCCGCCCATGCCACAGGTGCACGTCGGTGCCGCAGACTTCCGACATCGCGGTGCGCAACAGCGCGCCGCCCAAGGGCAACTCGGGTTCAGTGAATTCACGGATTTCGACAGGCACGAGCGGTGCCGGCATCACGGCGGCAAGTACAGTACGTGGCATCGGGTACGATATCCTCGCCGAAGAGCTTACCCTGATGACGTTGCCCGCCACCATGGTGGAGGCCGCTGCTGCGCTGCGCGCTGGCCGGCTCACCTCCACCGCACTCGTCGAACGCAGCCTCCAGGCCATTGCGCACCATGATGCGGCCACGCACGCCTTCATTCGCATCGACGCAGAGGGCGCACACGCAGCCGCCCGACTGGCTGATCAGGAACGCGCCCGCGGTGTCGACCGTGGTCCGCTGCATGGCCTGCCGATTTCGCTGAAAGACTTGATTGATATCGCGGGCCAGCCAACCACCGCCGGCTCGCGCGTATGTGCCGACCGCGTGGCCACAGCCGACGCGCCCATCACCGCGCGATTGCGCCAGGCAGGCGCCGTGCTCATTGGAAAAACGAACCTGCACGAGTTTGCGCTCGGTACCACGAGTGAAGACTCGGCGTTCGGCCCGGTACTGCACCCCGTTGATCACACACGGTCGGCGGGCGGCTCCAGCAGCGGCTCTGCGGTCGCGGTCGCCACCGGGATGGGCCTGGCCTCGGTCGGTACCGATACCGGCGGCTCGATCAGGATTCCAGCCGCGGTGTGTGGCGTGGTTGGACTCAAGCCATCACAAGACGACGTGCCGGTAGACGGTGTAGTCCCCCTGAGCGCGACGTTCGACCATGTAGGTCCGTTGGCGCGCTCGGTGCAGGACGCCGCGTGGTTGTGGTCGGTGCTCGCCGCCCGCCCCATTCACACCGTGCATCACGCCGACTTCAGGAACCTGCGCCTTGGACTTCTCGGCGGATACTTCGCGCATCCGGTGGATGCGGTGGTCGCCACCGCGTTTGCGCGCGCGTGTGAGTGCCTTCGCTCGGCCGGAGTCCGCATCACGGATGTGACGGTGGACTCTGCGCAGACCATTACCGAGGCGTACGGCAACATCGTCTTGCCCGAAGGCGCTGCGTGGCACGCGCCGTGGCTCGACAGCCGGAGCGGTGACTATTCGCTCGCGGTGCACGGTCGCCTGATCAGTGGAAGACAGATTTCCGCGGTGGACTACCTCAGGGCCCGCGCGACCTGCGAGAGGCTCCGCCAGGAAGTGGACCAGTCGCTGTCCACCGTCGATGCCCTGATCCTGCCGACACTGCCGATTGTGGCGCCTATCAGCGGCCAGACTGACGTGACGATTGACGGCACGGGAATGCCCGTGCGCACGGCGATGCTCAAACACACTCAGTTGTTCAACATGACCGGGCACCCGGCGATCACCCTGCCACTTGACACCACGGGTTTGCCCGCCGGCTTTCAAGTGGTTGGCCGCCGGGGCGCCACTTCGCGGCTGCTCGACATCGCCGCCGCTTGCGAAACACTATGCCCGTTCCCTCGCTGACCGTAATTGCCGCACTCGCCGCCCTGCATGATGGCGCGCTGTACATCGACGTCCGCTCAAGCGCGGAGTATGCGCAAGGTCATCCTGCCGGCGCGATCAATGTGCCCCTGCTCGACGCCGACGAGGACACGGGCCAGGTATTGCCCAACCCCGACTTCGTGCGAGTCATGAAAGCGAACTTCGCACCCGACGCCTTGCTGCTCATCGGCTGCGAGGCGGGCAGCCGTTCGGGCCGCGCCGCGCAGATACTGGAAGTCTTCGGTTTTGTCAGTGCCGCAAGCGTCGTGGGCGGATACGTCGGCTGGCGCGCAGCAGGCCACGCAGTGGAGACATCAGTTCCCGTCGGCCGCACCTACGCGGATCTCCTCGCAAGGGCCGAAGAGAACGTACACGAGACATGAAGGCCTGCAGGAACTCCCCACTTTCTGGTCCTTCAGTTCCTTCATGCCTCGTGTGTACAAAGGTGTTGCCTAAAGGTACTTGAAGAGGCCCTTGAGGGCCTCGGCGATGACTGAGAACAACGCCTGCATGGCCGGCCAGACATCACCTTCCGACATCTTGGAGGCGGCGTCGGCAACAGTCACGGGCGCCGTGAGCAGAAGCCACACGGTGGCCGCCGCCATCGTGGTCGCGACAAGCCCGACGATCGCGACCAGGCTCACGCTCCAACGGGCAAGGGACATCGCCGGTTAGTTTACAGCGAGCACGATCTTGCCGAATTGGTTCCCGGTGGCCAGTCGGCTCTGCGCCTCGGCCGCCTCGCGCAGCGGGTAGGTCGAATCGACAACTGGCGCGTAACGTCCCTGAAAAAACCCACCGGCGGCCGCCAGCAGTTCTGTCTTCGACCCCATGTAGGACCCGACAAACGTCAACTGCCGTGCAAACAGGTGCCGGAGGTCCAGCGAGACTTCGAATCCGGTTGTCGCGCCGCACGTCACCAGACGGCCACCCTTGGCCAGGGAACGGACGCTCTGATTCCACGTGGCCGCGCCCACGTGTTCAATCACGATATTCACCCCTCGCCCCTCTGTGAGCGCCTTGACGCGCTTCGGCACATCCTCTCGGGTGGAGTCGATCGCGTGATCGGCACCCAGGGCACTGGCCCGGGCGCATTTGTCCTCGCCGCGAGCGGTGGCGATGACTCGGGCCTGCGCCGTTTTCGCAATCTGGATCGCGGCCTGTCCCACGCCACTGCCGGCCGCGACAACGAGCACCGTGTCGTCACCTTTCAGGTGGCCGCCGGCAAACAACATGTGCCAGGCGGTCAGGAAAGTCAGCGGAAATGCCGCAGCACTGACGAAGTCGATCCTGTTCGGAATCGGGATGATATTTTCTGCCGGAACCGCGACCATCTCGGCGTATCCGCCTGCAGACTGGTACCCCAGCACGTCATAGCGGTCGCATTGGTGATCACGATCTGAAAGACATGCACCGCAATGTCCACAACTCAGACCCGGTTGCAGCATCACCCGCTGGCCGACCGCGAGACCCGAGACGCCCTGGCCCAATTCGGCGATGGTGCCCGCCACATCGGCGCCTGAAACATGAGGGAGCGGCAGCGTCACGCGGTCCAGCCCACCCCGCTGCCAGAGATCCAGGTGATTGACCGCGCAGGCGGCGACGCGCACCAGCACGTGACCGGCGCGCACCTCGGGATCGGGAGCGTCCTCGTACACCAGCACCTCTGGCCCACCGTGCGTATGAAATCTGATCGACTTCATTTCCCCAGTTCCCCAGTTCCTAAGTTCCTGAGTTTCCTAGAACTCGATCTCGGCATCCTCGACGGGGCGATCGAGCGCTGCCAGCTGTTCCCGCCATGTCGAGGCGTCACCCACAACGACGACGATGGCATCGTCTGGTCTGATGTGACGCCGGGCGGCGGCCGACACGGCCTCGGGCGTCACCGCCTCTACCTCCGGAACAAATCGATCGAAGATATCGGCAGACAGCTCAAACGTCGCGAGCCGTGCGGCGGCGTGGGCCAGTTGCTCGGACGTTTCGAATTGACGGACAAAGCCTCGCGTGATCGAGGACTTGGCGCGCTCGAGTTCGTCCGTCTCCGCCGGACGGCTGCCGCCCACGGCCTCGAACTCCTTGAAAATCTCGGACACGACCAGGGGGGTGGCGTCGCCCTGCACGTTCGTTTCACACGAGAACGTGCCCGATCGCACCCGGAAATCAAAGGCCGTGCGGGCACCATACGTCAGCCCGCGGGCTTCGCGCAGGTTTAGGTTGATGCGGCTGGAAAACTGGCCGCCGAGCAGCGCATTCAGCGTCACCAGCGCGTGATATTCGTCCACGTTGCGCGCCGGTCCCAGATGGCCCACGTTCACCTCTGTCTGTGGCGCGCCAGGCCGATCCACCACAATGACGCGCGCGAGCCCCGACGACATGGCGGCCGGCACCGGGGCGAACAGTGACACGGCGGCGCTGGCCTGCCACCCGCCCAGTTGCCGTTCGGCCGCCTCAATCGCGTCCTGTGCAGCCACCGCGCCCGCAATGATGAGCGTGGCACCCAATGGGCGCATGGCCGCCGCGTGGAACGCCCGAACGTCGTCGATCGATACGCGTGCCAACGCGGCCGATGTGCCGAGCGTGCCGTGCCCGTAAGGGTGCGCGCCGAAGGCGGCCGACAGGAACGCGCGATCGGCCACCGCGGACGCCGAACTCCTGACCTGGCGCAACCGGTTGAGCCGCATCTCACGCACCCGTTCCAGATCGCTCTCATGCAGGCGTGGACGCGTCATCACATCGCCCAGCAGCGCCAACGCGCGCTCCATGAACCGCGTCAGCGTCGTCAGCGTGAATGTCGTGGTATCCGGGCCAACATCAATGGACAGTTCACTGCCGAGGCTCGCAAACGCCTCGGCCAGGCCGATCGCATCAAATCGGTCCGTCCCCTCATCAAGCAAGTCGGCCACCACGCCGGCAAGTCCTGGCGCAGCCGCCGGGTCACACGCTGACCCGACCGACACCACCAGTGCGATCGTCACGACCGGAATGGTGTCGTGGTGAATGGTCCAGACTCGCGCGCCGCTCGACAGCGTGGCCCGGACCATGGGCGGGAAGGTCACGTGCGCGGGTGCGCCGGCCGCGGGCATCACAAAACGCCGATCGTCGGTCACGAGGTCACCACCGCCGGCTCGGAAAGTTCCAGAGCCCATTGCCGCTGGCCCTGGGGCACCACCGACAATGCCACCGCCTGCCCGGCCGACAGAAACGTCCGCACGGCGCGCTGGACATCGGCGGCGGTCACACGCAGATACCGATCGAGATCCTGCTCAAAGTAGGAGGGCGACCCGGTGTACACGTTGTAAGCGTTCAACTGGTCCGCCTTGCCCCCGAACCCGCCGAGCGTCTGCAACCGGTAGAGGAACGAGGCTTCGGCCTGCACTCGGGCGCGTTCGAGTTCGGCCTCGGACGGCCCGGCCGTGGCCAGCCGTTCCAACTCGTCCATCACCGCCACGCGCAACTCGTCGAGCATGATGCCTGGTGCCGCAGTGGCCACCACCTGGAACAGGCTGCCCAGTTCCCGTGACCCCTGACCGGCGCCGAGCCCAGCCGCTCGTCTTCGATCGTGCAGCAGCGTGCGATACAGGCGCGAGGTCCGGCCGTTCGCCACCAGATCGGCGGTCACGTCGAGCACGGCATCGTCTTCGGTAAACAAGGCCGGACTTGGAAACATCAGATACAGCCGCGGCAACTCCACGCGGTCTTCCAGCAGCAGACGCCTCGGCGCCACCGGCACTGCGGGGATCTTCGGCGCCAACAGGGCCGGCCCGGCTGGGATAGCACCAAACAGCCGCTCCACAAGGCGCATCACGGCATCGGTGCGCACATCCCCAGCGATGGCAAGCGACGCGTTGGCTGGATGGTAGTACTGCTCGAAAAACGCGCGTGCGTTATCAACCGTCGCTGCGCGCAGGTCGGACGGATATCCGATCGTGGGCCAGTGATACGGATGGTCAGACGGATAGATCGCCTCGGACAACGCAAAATACGCGAGGCCGTACGGCCGATTCTCGTAACTCTGGCGGCGCTCGTTGAGCACCACTTCGCGCTCGGTCTCAAAGCGCTCGGTCGACAACGCGGGCACCAGCCACCCCATGCGATCGGCCTCCATCCAGAGGGCCAGTTCTGTCGCGCCCTCCGGGACCACCGACCAATAGTTGGTGCGGTCGGCGCTGGTGGAACCATTCAACGACCCACCAGCTTTCTGCAGCGGCTCAAAAAAACCGTGTGGTTGATGCGCGGCGCCCTTGAACATGAGGTGTTCGAACAGGTGCGCCAGACCGCTGCGACCCGGCGCCTCATTGGCGGAACCGACGTGATACCAGACGTTGACGGCCACAAGCGGCAGATGATGATCCTCATGGACCACCACCTGAAGGCCGTTCCCGAGCGTATGCTTTGTGAACGGGATCAAGTGATCGGCGTCAGCGGAATGGCTTTCCGCGCATAAGAGGCAATCGACACCTGTTGGGCCACTCGGGCCGCCGCGCTCGCCAGGGCGACCGCCGCCGGCGAATCCGGCGCGGAGAGGACAATCGGATTCCCCGCATCGCCGCCTGCGCGCACGGGCTGAGACAGTGGCACGCCGCCCAGGAACGGCACACCCAGTTCAAGGGCCAGAGCCTCGCCGCCGCCCTTGCCGAAGATATCGGCCTCGGTCCCACAGCCGCCACAGACGAAATAACTCATGTTCTCGATGATGCCGATCACCGGTATGTTGAGCTTCTGATACATCTTCACCGCGCGCCTGGTGTCGGCAATTGACACCGTCTGCGGCGTGGTGACGACCACGGCTCCGGCCACCGCTACCGTCTGGCTCAAGCTCAGCGCCACGTCACCCGTGCCGGGCGGCATGTCCACGATCAAATAATCCACGTCGGCCCATTTGACGTCGCGAAAGAACTGCGTAATCGCGCCGTGCAACATCGGACCGCGCCAAATCACCGGCGCATCGTCGGCCGTGAGGAACCCCATCGAGACGGCCTGCACACCGTACCGCTCAGCCGGCAGAATCTTGTCTTCGTCCTGCTCAAGCCGCAGACCCTTTTCAAATCCCAGCATGATGGGCACGTTGGGCCCGTACATGTCGGCATCAAGCAGCGCCACGCGACTGCCCGCTCTCGCGAGTGCCACGGCAAGATTCACGGCCACGGTTGTCTTGCCGACGCCGCCCTTGCCCGCGCCAACGGCGATGATGTTCTTCACGCACTCCACCGGAGCGCGGCCAGCTTCCGGGCGGCCCGCGGCTCGCACCTGGGCGGTCATCTCCACGGCTACACTGGTCACGCCGGGCAGCGCGCTCACAACGGACTTCGCCTGATCGCGCAGAAGATCCTTCACGGGGCAAGCAGGGGTGGTGAGTTCAACAGTGAACGCGACATGCCCGCCGGTGATGTTGACGTGCTTGACGAAGCCCAGACTCACAATATCGCGGTGCAGATCGGGGTCTTGCACCACGCGCAGGGCATCCAGAACAACAGATTCAGACAGGGCCATTTCTCGAATTGTACGAGAAGCTGGCGGCAATGTCGCCCAGGTACGGCACTCGATATGACTTTCCTGGGAGGGCTTTCATGATTAGAAACACCGAGAGCGCCACCACGCCCAGGCGAAACAGGACGCTCACCGCGCGCCAGGCGCCAACAACAGGCAACGTCGGCAGGAGCAGCGAGATAATCGCCGCCACGGAAAACGCCAGCACCGACTGCTACGCATGGAATCGCACGTACGCGTCCTTTTTTTTCATGGAGAGGACGATGAGGCCGCTGAGGAGGCCGAGCGCGTAGGAGAGGGCCGTCCAACGATTCGGATCGCGATTCGTCACTCGCTCACCGCCACAGGAGGAACCACCACACGAGGTGGCCTGCCAAACGCCCGGCGGGCGTCGTCATTGAGCAGCACCCAGAACGTATACACCCCGAGCGCGGTACCGAAGGGCACCACCACGAGATTGGGCACGGCCATCAAAAGCGCGATCAACCGGCCTCGTGCTTGCCGCCGCTTGAGTGCCCGACCGGTCCAGGCCGATAACCCGCCACCAACAATCAGGAAGACTCCGACCGCGGCCAGCGCCGCCACAGCCGCGCGTTCGCCCAGGCCAAACACCTCGCCCGCGAGCGAACCCCACGTGCCAGCCGCCAGAATGGAGAGAGACACGCCGGTCATGACCCCGAATGCACCCCAGACCAGGTGCAACGTGCCAAGGACATCGATGTGCAGGCGCATACGAAAGCCCGCGGGGGACTCGCGGGCTCGCTGGACTCAGCGTGCGCCCAGCGTCACCATCAATTCGCGCCGCTCGTCGTCATTAAAGCCTTCGAGGTCGAGCGTCGCATCACACTCGTCGCACAGCAGTTCGAACAGTGCCGGCCGTCCCTCTTCCATCGGAGGTTGGACTTGCCCGTCTGCGACGCGTACAAGGTGCATCTGGAGGGTTTTGGCGAGAAAGTTTTCGGCGTTGCCGCAATTTGAACACGTCAGAAGCATCGACATGAGTGTATCTCACTCTCCTGGGCCTGGATACACGAGTTCTCCGCCTACGGCAGCTTCCGGGAACGCATGCCGGACGGCGGCCAGATACATGGCCAATTGCGCCGGGTGTTCGGGCCTGGGCACGCCTGTCTTAAACTCCAGCACCAAGAGCGACCCATCAGGCCGGACCACCAGACAGTCAATGCTCCCCCGCACGATGGCCGAGGGTCTCTCGGGTGACACGAACGAAAACGGTACCTCATAGTGGGCCCGGCCGCCAGTGAGCCAGGCCCGGACGTCCGAGCGGTCGGCCAGCCGCAAATAGCCTTCCGCAACGGTCCCAAAGAACCGGGTTCGGTCGGCCACGTCCACCAGTTCCTGCGGACGTGCCAGGCGCGCTGCGTGAAGGGCCACAGCCATGACCGTGGATGGGCCGGCCAATCCATACTGGAACAGCCGGTGAACAAGCGTGCCGGCCAACCGGTCACTCCTCTCACCCTCCCCGACGACGACCGTCGGGACGTCTGACATCGCGGTGGCGCTGAGAATGACGGGGGCCTCGCTCGTCAGCGACTCGCGGTCAACATCGGCCGGCGCCACGGGTGCCGGCGGGAGCGCCGGGCGCGCACCCGAAGGCGACGGCGGTTTGCACACGCGCACGGCAAACGCGCGCCCGCCGGCATCCCACATCACCTCATCGTCATCAGCGAATGACGCGCGCGTGAACAGCTGCCGCAGCGTCAGCGGGAGCAGGCTCGCCAGGCTGCGCTTGGGCGCGCGAAGCACGGCGTTTTCGTCCACTTGACCCGCCAGGTACAGGACGTCGCGTGCACGGGTCACGGCGACGTAGAGCAACCGGCGCAGTTCCTCCATCTCGCGGCGGTCCTCAAGCCTGGTACCGTCGGTCGAGCGGAAGGCCACCTCGGGTTCACCATCCACACTGCGATCGATGACCGTCACGCCCGCAGAGCCGCTCCGGCCCGGCGCATGCAAATTGACGACAAACACCGCCGGGAATTCCAGGCCCTTGGCCGCGTGAATCGTCATCAGGCTCACGCAACCCCGCTCCTCGATGACGGCATTGGATTCGTCGCCGGCGCGCAGGGTTTCAAAGTACTCGGCCAGCCGCCCGATCGTGGTGTAGCCCCGATTCTCAATCCTGCGCACGAGCGCGCGCACCTTTTTGACATTCTCGCGGGCCTGATTGGCGCGAAGGCCCGTCATCTCCACGGCGTACATGGACTCGCGTATCACGCGGTCCACGAGCTCGCCGGCAGGCACACGATCGGTGAGCGCCAGCCACCGACGCGCACCGGCCCGGACACAATCGATCAACTGCCGATCAACGTCCGCGAGCGCTGCCGCAGGCTCAGCGTTCCCAATGATCGCGGCCGACAGGTCTGGGGCCAGCGCCGCCAGCGCGGCGTCCGACAACCGGACAAAGCGCGAGCGCAACAGCTCGGCCGCGCGGAGATTCGACTCGGGTTGCGCCAGGAACCTGAGCAGCGCCTGCAGGTCCTGCACTTCGGGCGCGTCGAAGAAGCCCAGGCCTTTGGACACGTACGTGCGGATCCCGAGTTGCTCCAGGGCTTCTTCGTAGACCTGGTGTCCGGCCCGTGCTCGAAACAGAATCGCCACGTCATCAGGCCGTGCCGCTCGTGGCGGCCCCTGGCGATCGCGCACGGTGGCTTCGGCCAGGAACCGCGCAATCTCGGCGGCCACCGCATCGGCCGCCGCCTGAAGCGATGCACCGGCGACCACGCCGAGCACGGGCCGTCCGTCGCGCCTTGCGCCCTGGGCAATCACGTCCACCGGGAAGTGGTCGCGCGCCTCATACGCGAAACGTTCCTCAAGATCCGGGTCGCCTTCCATCCCCGATGCCAGCACGTTCACGAACGCCAGCAACTCGGCCACCGCGCGGAAGTTCTTGGTGATGGCCTGTTTGACCTGGCGACCGGGACGCAACGCCGAGATCCGGCGCGCGGCCTCGTCAAGCAGCGCGACCTCCGCATGCCGGAAGCGATAGATCGACTGCTTGCGGTCGCCCACGATGAAGATCGAGTTTTGCCCGTCGACCACACCCTCGCCTTCGCCCCAGGCCGCGATCAGCAGGTCCACCAGGCGCCACTGCTGTCGGCTCGTGTCCTGGAACTCGTCCACCAACAGATGGTGATAACGCGCCTGGAGCTTCAAACGACTGCGCGCGAACTCTTCCTGACGTTCGAGGAGCGCCACGGCGCGGTCGAGCATGCCGGAAAAATCGAGCACCGCGTGTTCATCGAGCAACCGCTGATACTGATGCACGGCAATCGTCAACACCGTCAGCAGCCCTCGCGCCAGCAACCCATCCACGTCGCGCTCGAGCGCCGCGATCGATGCCTCGATGCCGCGAGCCATCGAGAAAAACGCCGCTTCGTGCCGCTTGCGCGCAGCGGGATTCGAATGATCGCGCGCGTTCCCAGGCAACTTCTTCCTGGCCTCGAGCTTCTTGGTCAGGAAGTACCGTTCGAGTCGCCGTCGCAACTGAGGGACGTCGGTGACGGGAATGTCTTCCCCGCTCGCCAGTCGGCCCGCCTCGGTGGCCACCCACTGGAACTCGGCCAGGGATGACGGGCCGTCCGACACAAAAGCCTCGTGCCCGTTGAACACAGCGCGCACGCGTGAGACAAACGCCCGCGATACCTCGTCGGGTGTCTGCACACGTACTTTCTGCCGCACAAACGTGGCTACCGCAGGTACTGCCAAGTGACGCCGGTCGAGCAGTGTCGCAAGAACGCGCTGCAGCATAGTGGCCTTGATGCGCGTGAACAACAGCCGCACATTTTCGTCTCGCACCACCACGCCGCGCACGACTCGCATCGTCACATCAAGCGCTTCAGTGGTGAACCGCGCCATCTCGGTCTCATCGGCAATTTCGAAGCCGGGATCGACGCCTGCCTCGAGGGGAAATTCGCGCAGCAAGCCGAAGCAGAACGCGTCGATCGTAGCCACCTGAATCTCGGCCAGCAGCGCGTGAGAAACCTCGGCGCGCAGTTGCTCAAGGATGCGCTCCCGCATCTCGGCCGCCGCCTTCCTCGTGAACGTGATCGCGAGGATATGCCGCGGCGACACGCCCAGGCGAATGAGCCGGACGTAACGATTCACCAGGACGCGGGTCTTGCCCGTGCCGGCCGACGCCTCGAGCACCACGTGCTGCGCCGGGTCAGACGCGAAATCGCGCGCCGCCTGGTCGGGCAACACCGCCGGTGCCGGCTGGTCGTCGTCGGACAGATCAAACAGACTCATCTGCATCGTCCTCCAGGTGATATTCCTTGCGACAGACGCCGGCGTACTTGCACCAGCCGCACTCACTCGTAGAGACGGGCCGGGCGGGAAACTGCCCTGCTTCGATTTGGCCGATGACACCGGCAAACTCCCCGGCCCTTGTCTGGACGGCGATCGATGCGCCGGTGCGCGCGCCCAGGCGCCCTTCAAGGCGTTGCTCATCACCAAACGCGAGGTACATGGCGCTCGCCACGGGATGCGGTGTGTGATCGCGCGCTTCGAACTTTTGCTGCGACGCCCACGCGTACACAGCGATCTGGATCGACGTCTTTAGATCCGGCATACGGCCCAACTTGTAGTCGACCACGCGCAAGCTGCCATCGCTGAAGACGTCCACGCGATCAGCCTTACCGTTGATCGCAATCGTCACCTCGTCCAGGCCGCCGAGCACAGGGAACCTGAACGGGCCCTGCAGCACTTCTTCAAGATGGCGGGCGACTACATCGCCTCCATCTTCGGCTTCCAGTTCAAATACGCGCTCGGCAACGCCGCGGGCGACGAGTGAACCCAGCAGGCGCGTTTCCTCCAGTACGCGGTCGGCATCGGGAAGTGCGCTGCAGGTTTCACGCGCCATGACCGTGAACATCGCGACGGCTTCGGACAGTCGCTCAGCCGTGATGGTGCCATGGCCGGCGGCGTTCCAGGCCCGATAGAACCGCTCGAACAAGTCGTGCATCAGGGTGCCGCGCTGCATGGGAGTGAGGCCCACGGCTTCCTCAGACTCCTGCTGAAGATGGAGCACAGATTCCGAGAAGTACTGGAAGGGACAGGTGACATATCGATCGACCTTGCTGATCCGATACGCCTGCGGCGCCTGCGGCAGGCCGACGCCGCAGTAGCGTTCGTCGTCGAGCGGCGGACGCTGCCGGCGCGCGACCAGCCACGCGGCCGCATCCTCCAGCAGATGGGCCTCGTCGTTCCTCGCGCCTGAGAGCACTTCGTCGCTGAAGATCTGGACCGGCGGCAGTGCTTCACTGAACACGGCAGGCAGACCTCGCGCCACCTCCACCATCGGCGACATGCCGACCATCGCATCACCCTCCAGACGGAACGCGTGCAGGTGCAGGGTTCGTGACGGCAAGCCGGTGAGGTCGCGAAACCCTCCCAACTGGGCCGCCGCGTGGTCCGCATCCTGCGGCCAGCCCAGCACCTTCAGGAGTCCGCTCGTATAAAAAATGCTGCGACGCTGTCGCTCGGGCCAGTCAGTCTCCACCAGGCCCACCAGATGCACGTGATCAAATTCGCCGAACCGCGCGGCCACCGCATCCACAAGGTGGACGCCGGCCTGATTGCGCGCTGGCGAAAACGTCTGCCATTCCACCTGGTGGCGAATGGCGGCCACCAGTTCGTCGGCCTCCCGGTGGCGATCATCGTAGCGCTCGTACGCATCCGCCAACGCATCCAGTGAGCCAAGTATCGCGGCGCGGGCGCGCAGATACGCCTGGCGCCACTCATCACCTTCATCAGGTCCCCGTTGTCGTGCGCGCAGGAATGCGGCCACCGACCGGACCTGATTCGATGCGGTCGCCTCCTGTTGGAAGGGTGCCAGCTCACGAGCCGCGGCGGCCGCCGCCTGCGCCGCCCGGGGTGCACCACTGGCTCGCGCGCGATCGTGGCGATGTGCCGCAGCACAAAAACGGCTGACGGCGTCGGGATAACGGTCGGCCCCGCCGGTGACGCGAAGCCCAACAAGCACGGTGTCGAGCGCCGCGATATCCTTTAGGGAGACGCGCTCTCCCCCAACATCGAACCTGAGCAACGGCGAGCGTAACAACGCCAGGCTCGACTCACGGGTGCCGCCGGTGCGCGCAATCACCAGAATCAGATCGAGCAGCGCGGCATAGGGCTCGCCAGCCAGCGGCAACGCGTCAAGCGCCTGGATCGGCACACCCGCGTCCTCGCACAACTGGCGGGTCAAGTACAGATACGGTAGTGGCCGCTGGAAAACGATCGCCGTCGGGGCAAGCCGGCCGGGGACAGCGTCCTGACGGGCGCGCGCGCGGATGTGCCGAATCACATCCCGCACCTCCTCTTCACGGTCGCGGCCCAGGTGACACCAGTCGCCCTCTTTAGCGTCTCGTGGGCGGACCACCACGGGCGACCATGGCGCCGGCGGTTCGCGACGTTCTTCGATCTCCGGCAGTTCGCGTTCGAGGCGTTCGCGAAAACCAGCGTCGTGCGTCTCATCGGTCATGACTACGTCCACCCGCAGGCCGGGCCAGCGACCCAGCAAATCGAAGTCTGCCGGCCAGAGACCGCGAGGATCCGTCGGATGGTCCGCCACGGCGATCACCACGTGATCGACGGCCCACTGCGGGCGTTCGGCCAGTAGTTGCGCGCGCAGCATGTGTTCGTCGATTGCGCCGGCCGCCACGACAGCGCGTTCGTACGCGAGGAACGAGAGGCCGAGGAAGGCCGTTTGATGAATGAGGCTTTCGCTGCCGCGGTCGCTGCCGCGCTCAACCTGCAGTTCGCGGAACAGTGCGCGACGAAACTGGGTGACCGACCGCTGGCGCCGGCGGAGCTCGTCGTAGAAGTCCAGCATCACGGCCACGAGCGCCGGGCGCAGGGCGAACGGCGCGCCACCCATGCGCGCGCGGCGTGCGGTGCGATCGGCGGCCGCGGCCATGAGCACTTCGCGTTCGACCCGTGCGAGCAGACGCGTGGCCTCGGGCAACGTCAGGTGCAGCCGAGTCATCCATTCGTCGCGTGTCAAGAGGTCGGGCCAGATGACTGTGGCCCGGCCCGTACGCAATGCATGTCGTTCGAGCGTTTGCCGCAGCAGGGCCACTGACGCGCGAGTGGGCACGATCACCATACGCCGGCGTGCATCCAGCGGGGCGCCTTCAAGCGCCAGCGTCGCCACTGCCCTGCGGAAGCCGGCAAGATCCGACGTCCGAATCAGGCGGCGCGTGCTCACCGCACCCTTCGCGGCTCGATCGCGGTCGCGAGGCTCGCCACACCCCTCTTGCGCAGCAGTTCGGCGCCGGCAATGGCCGACGACGCGTTGCGCGAAATGTCGAGATTCGCTGCCACTGAAAGGCGCTGCCCGAGCTCGAGGCCCTGCCGCGCGAACTGGACAGCGCTCTGAAAAATGCCGTGGACTTCCTCAAGTTCGGCCGGTGGAACCCACTCCTTCAGCGCCTGGGCCAGTTCAGTGAACTCCCGCATCGCGGCATCAAGGTGATCGCGATTGGCCCGCTGACCGGACCTGATCAGTGTGAGCGTTGACGTGTGCCGACTCCACACCTGCTGTGCTCCCCGAAGCCGTGTGTCATACGCTCGGAGCTGGTCCTTCACCAGCGCCCACCGATCAAAGGCATTCTTTTGGTCGACCGCAAGACCCGACTCGCTCCACAAGCGTCGTATCACCGGAGCCACATCTCGGGGGCGCCGACGACCGAGGTCGGCATCCTCCCGCTCAACGTCCAGAATCAGGCGCCGGATCACGGCTGGGCGCCCCTGGCGCACTGCGCCATCGGCGCGCGTCAGCGCAGCGCGGAGCAGAGTCCGGTACGCGGCGTCCACCCGTATTTCGTCGGCGAGCAACCGCGCGACTTCTAACCGAAGGCTGTCGCCGGCTTCAGGCAATGAGTCCGCCACGCGACTGGCCGACCGCAGCAGCGCCAGCTTCTCTACGCCAACGTCAGTGGCAAGCGCTGCCACCAGGGCCATGGACACCGTTTCTACCGGCGTGAGCGCCGGCAGCAGCGGGATGGGCGGCGGGGGTGCGACTGACGCAATCAGTTCGATAGAAAAATGCGAGACGCCGCTGGCGGCCTGTAGTTCAAGCACCACCTCATCCATGATTGACGCGAGCTGGCGCACGTCCGCCGCACGATAACCGAAATGGTCCTCGGACCATGAGAGCAACCGTTTCCGCGCGACCATCGCGATGCCCAACCGCCGGTCCCGGTCGTCGCTCGCCTCCAGAGCGGCTACCGCTTTAGAGATATCGGTCACGAACGACTGATATTCCTTTTCGCCGCGATTCAGCGCGTACTCGGCCTTTCTGACGGCAACGGCGTACGCCGACGTCCGCGCCATGTCGACCGCCGCCACCGGGATGGTCATTAAATCGTGCGTCTCGACCAGCCCCTTCTGCCCCTGGGCCACAACGAAGACGAGGTCTGTGTCCACCTGCGCGAACTCGCCGTAACTCGACAACACGCGGCCCTCGCGAAGAAAGATCCGGAAGGTATCAACCGCAGGTCGAGCAGAGGGAGCGGACTGGGCGTGCGCGGCCGAGGTCAGGACCAGCAGCACGACGACAATTCCGGCCTGGATCAATGTCCGCACGCTGGTATTGTGGCCCAGTTTGCCATGGTTGTGGAAAACCTGTGCACACATCGTGAAAGACCTGTGGACGTTCATCGAGTGAAAAGAAAAGCTGCGACATTTGCTGAGCGAAAAGATGCGAGCGACACACACGGGTGCAGATTCGTACGGCGCTTCGCTTGCGCGCATTCCCTGACTCCGCGACAATCCTCGCGCGTCCGTGACACAAGTAACTTCCTCCTCCACTCTCGTGCGTTATAAGGAAACGATCAATGGCCGAGCCTATGTGATCGAGGCCTCCTCAGTCGGAAGGGACCGGTGGAGGGCCCAGATCGCGAGGCTGCCGGCCGGCCGGGCCGCGCTGATGCCTTTTTATGGTGCCACTCCGGACGAAGCGGCCGGCCAACTCAGCGCATGGCTGACCAGGGCTTCTCGGACGCAATAGTGTCGCGGTAGAGTAACGGCCATGAATCGTTACACCCTCGGCGCTGCGGCCGCGATCGCTGTGTACCTGACCGGCGCCGCGCTGGTCGCCGTGGAGCCGACCCACACTACGGCCCAGGCCGGACAAGCGCCAGCCTCCACACCCGCTACCCCTCTGCCGAAAGTGTTCCTCTTCGCGACGGGAGGAACCATTTCGAACAAGGTGGGCGGACGCCTGACCGTTCAGGAACTGATTGCGTCCATTCCCGGACTCGATCACCGGGTGCGGGCCGAAGGCGAGCAGTTCGCTAACACGTCGAGTTCCGCCCTCACACTTGAACAGTGGGTGGACCTGGCCAAGCGCATCAACGCGCGTTACAAGAGCGACGCTGAACTGGCGGGCGTGGTGGTCACGAGCGGCACAGACACGCTCGAAGAGCTCGCGTATTTTCTGCATCTGACCGTGCGCGACGAGCGCCCCGTGGTGGTGGTGGGTTCAATGCGCAACCCGAGTACGCTTGGATACGAAGGCGCCGCCAATCTCGAAGATGCGTTCCTCACCGCCGCACACCCGCAGTCGCGCGAGATGGGCACCGTCGTTGTGCTCAACGACGAGATCAACTCGGCGCGTGAAGTTACAAAGACCGACGCGCTCAGTCTGGATACGTTCCGATCGGGCCGCTACGGCGTCCTGGGTGTCGTAGATGGGTCCGGAGTGGCGTACTACCGGAAGACGGCTCGCCGGCACTCGGCGCACAGTGAGTTCGACGTCACAAACCTCACCACGCTACCCCGTGTCGATATTGCGTGGGTGTATCAAGGCGCCACGGGTGATATCATTAACGCCCTGGTCGATGCGGGCGCAAAGGGCGTTATCATCGCCGGAGCCGGTGCCGGAGCCACGAGCGGCACGCAGGGTCAGGGCATCGCGTACGCCGTTGGTAAGCAGGTATTTGTGGTGACGACGACACGAGCGGGCGCCGGACGAATCAACGTGGGCCGCCCCCGCGCCGGCACCGCGCCGGTCTACAGGATCAGCGGTGACGACCTCACGCCGCTCAAAGCACGCATCCTCCTCATGCTCGCAGTCGCGACGACCAACGACGGCCGCGTGATTCAGCGAATGTTCTCGGAGTATTGAGCCGGCCGATTGACGAAAGACCCCCGATGCGAAAGTACCTGACTGCCGTGTCTGCGCTCTTTGCGGTCGCGACAGCGGTCGGCTCGTGTGGACCTGCGGCGGCCCCTGAACAGGACACCGCACTCGCCGGGCAAGTGAATCTTGATGCGGCGTTCGACGTGAGAGGCGACCGGCTCGTGTGGCGCCGCCGCTGGCAGGCAGACCTGTCGGTTCATCCCGTCTCGCGCGACCGTGTTCTGCGCGGCCTTGGTGTTGACAGCGCGGTCGCGATGCGCCTGCACTTCACCCGTGACGCCTCGGGCCGATTGATGGAGCTGATGGTGTCAACGCCGCCAGCTGAAGACTCAGTTTAGAATCTGAGGCTTGTCAGGTTGCCGCAGTGCTGTCTCGGCGAATCCTGATTGGAGTCTATTGGCTGAACGGACCCGCGTCGATCACGAAAGTCACGGAGACCCAGTCCCACACAGTTCACCCGGGTCGGATTCTGGCAGAATGTCCGCATGCTGCGACTCACCACCCTCGCTGTCCTGCTCTCGCTGACCGTCTAGTCATCCAAAGTCCCGGACTGGACCACGGCCGACGCCGAAACGCTCCGGCACTTTCAGGCATTGGTAGGCTTCGATAAATCGGACCCGCCCGGGAAGGAACGTGAGGCGGTCGACTACATAAAGAGGGTGCGCGAAGCCGAGGGCATTCCGACGTAGGAATTCTCGAACCAAGCGCACCACCCCAACCTGGTCGCCCGGCTCAAGGGCACCGGCGCACAACGACCGCTCCTGTTGATGACGCACACAGACACCGTCAACGTGTATCCCGAGCGATGGACATTTCCCCCCTCAGCGCCACCATCGATGGCGGATATGTCTATGGATGCAATACGGTGGACGACAAGGACAACGTCGCCACGTCGCTGATGATCATGTTGATGCTCAAGCGGCTCAACGTCCCTCTGGCTCGCGACGTCATTTTCCTGGCCGAGCAAGGCGAAGAGGGATCGACGCACATCGGCATCCCGTTCATGGCCGACCAGCACTTGAGCAGCATCGATGCCGAATACTGCCTTGCCGAGGGAGGGCGTGTCATACGGACGGGCGGTGTGGCCCAATACGCGCAGGTGCAGACGCTTTAACAACGTTCGGTCGGCATCGAATTGGTCGCGCGCCATCCTGCGCTCCACCGTCGCCCCCAACATCGTCTTCGGAGGGAACGGCATGAACGTGATCCCGTCGGAGGCGATGGCCACACTCGACACGCGACTTCTTCCCGATGAAGACATCACCGCCTTCGTCGAGCAGGTGCGCAAGGTCGTCAACGACCCGGCGGTCGAGGTGCGGCTCGCCAAACGGAACGAACGGCCTGGCGGCGTCGAGGCCCGCATTGACTCCGACGTCTTCAAGGCCATCGCACGCGCCGTCAAAACGCATTACAACGCTCCCACATTGCCGAGCATGAGCACGGGCGCTACCGACGTGGCGTGCCTGCGAGCCACGGGCATTCAGTGCTACGGCATCGGACCTGGGCTCGACACCGAGGACGGCCCGAAAAGTTTCAGGTCACACTCGGATCAGGAACGCATCTTGATCAGCGAGCTTCATAAATTCATGTGGACATACTGGGGCGTCGTGGTGGCAGTTGCCGGGGCAACGTAACACGCGTCACCGCTTGTGCCGCTCACCATCAAGCCAACAGCCGAAGTGCTGTTCGAACATTCCAAGCGGGATCGGTCCTGCGTCGAGCAGGTAGTCGTGGAACGTCCGGATGTCGAACGCCGCGCCCAGCGATTTCGTCACACGTTCGCGTGCGTCCCTGATCGCCAGCGCACCCAGCTTGTAGGCCAGCGCCTGACCAGGCATGTCCGTGGAGTATCGCAGGGTCTCTGTGTCGATCTGCGCGTCGGACTCAAACGTGTTGTCTTTCATGAACTGCATCGCCCGTTCGCGCGACCAGCCGAGCGCGTTCATGCCGGTGTCCACCACCAGCCGCGATGACGTGAACAGATCCATGCCAAGCCGGCCGGCCTTCGCGTACACATCGGGATACGCGCCCATCTCCCAGGCCACATCCGAGGCATATTCGCCCCAGCCTTCCGTGTAGGCCGTATAGCGCGCGGTCTTTCGCACACCGGTCAGGGCGTCGTTTTCCGCAAGCCGGGTCAGTTGGTAGTGATGCCCCGGCAGCAGTTCATGAAACACAATCGCGGTCACCATCGTCAACGACCGCGTCTCCGGATTGAGGCCGTTGTAGTGGTAATAACCCATCGGCTCGCGCGCGTCCGGCAGGCTGTAGAAACCGTACGTCATCGACGGCTCCAGCTCGGGAGCCAGCCGCCGCACGCCGTACGGCGCCTTCGGCATCATCGAAAAGAACTGGAGCATTTTTGGCTCGATGATCCGGATCGCGGCCATCATGCGTTCACCGAGTTCTTCGCTCCGCGTGGGATAGAAGCGCTTGTCGGTGCGCAGGAACGTCTTGAAGTCTTCGAGCGACCCCGCGAAGCCCGCCTCGGCGCGTAGGCCATCGAGCGCGGCGTTGATGCGCGTGACCTCGGCCAGACCGCGGTCGTGAATCTGTTGCGGCGTGAGGTCAAGCCCGGTGTGCATGCGAATCAGGTAGCGGTAGTAGGCCGGACCGTTGGGGTACTGCGACAGCCCAACCAGTTTCACGGTCCGCTTGCGGTACGGACCATCGATGTAGGCCGCCAACCGCTCCACCGCCGGATTCACCTGCGCCGCTATCACGTCGTCCACCCGCTTCTGGAACGCGGCCTGTTCGGCCTGTTCGACCTGTTGAACGACGGGCACGACGGACAAACGCGCCGTTGTCACGGAAAACGGGCTCTTCGGTGGCGGCGCCGCGAACGAGCGGATGAACGCAGTCACCAACCGAAGCTCCTCTGTGGGTAGCGCCACGCCGTGTTCGGTCTGCTGTTCCAGCCGCACTTCGTACGCCTTCATGGTCGCGGGCAACTGGTGAAGTGCCGCGATGTAGGCATCACGCTGAGCCGCAGTGGCCAGTGGCGCGGCGGCAAACGGGGTCGTCAGCGTGCGAAGAGGCGACAGGTAGGGCGTGACAACGCTTTGCAGCCAGAAGAAATCGGGCGAATTGTCCGCGTCGATGCGTGCCTGTGATTCGGCGATCCCGTAGAGCAGCCACTGCTCGTGCGTCAGTTGTGCGGTGTCGATCGCTCTCAGCCGCGTCAGGAATTGCGCGGCCTGATCGGCCAGGGACTGCGCCTGGGCGAGCGTCACGATCGGACCGCGGTCTATGACGAGGGCTCCCGGAACACGCGGCCCCGGATTAGTGATTGCCCTGCGCTCCTCGGCATACGAGGCCGCGAGCACCTCGAGTTTTTGGAACTCCGTCTTCTGGAACTCCGTCGTCTGGACATCCTGCGCCGCGGGCGCCCAGGACAACACCAGCACCAGCCCGGCCGCACACCACATCAGTCGATTAGGACGCATGCGCCGTAGCATACGCGCGAACGCCGCCAGCGGCGAGGTCTCGCGCTTGGCTTGCCAGCCGAAGCTCGCCGTAGGCGAGCGAAGGTTGGTGGACCTGACCGGGATCGAACCGGTGACCTCCTGAATGCCATCCAGGCGCGCTCCCAGCTGCGCCACAGGCCCACACTTGAGTCGCTTAGTATAGCGTCGAGGCGCGTAATGAGGCAATTGGGCCAATGGCCCATTGGCGCATTGACTAATGGCCAACCCCGAGCCTAGACTGGGGGCGATTCACTTCACGAAAGTTTGTTGGGGGTGTCTTGGCATCCCTCGGAGGAACAGTCATGCCGAATGGCACGATTGCACGTTTGTTGATCGATAAGGGTTTTGGGTTCATTCGGGACGAAGCGGGCGTGGAGCACTTCTTCCACCGGTCCGCCATCCGTGGCGCGGTGTTTGAGCTGCTGCGCGAAGGCCAGCGGGTGGAATTCACCATCGAGGATTCACCCAAGGGACCGCGGGCGGGCGAAGTCCGTCTGCTCGACGAATAACACCTGAGGCTCCGGGCCCAGGCTCAGAGCCGCATCGTCCCTTGGCCGTTGCCGGAAACCCCGGGGGAAGCTCCCGGGGCCCGGTGGCCCTCCCGGTCTTCAAAACCGGCCGCTCCCCGCCTCCGGCGGGAAGGGTGGGTTCGACTCCCACGAGCTTCCGCCAACTCCGCCTGCTCTAGCCGATCAGGGCCTCGACCGACAGGGCCTCGAGCGTGTGCACGGTGTGTGCGGGCTCGGTCGCGGCCAACACCTCATACGAAAAGATCCCGGTCGCTACGGCCACGGCCCTCGCGCCGTAGGCGTGCGCACAGTCCACATCGAGCGGAGTGTCTCCGATGACCACGATGTTGGCCGCCTCGAAGCGCGGATGCCCAGCAGCTACCGCGGCCTCCACTGCCACCGGCACGAGCGCCCGGCGCTCCGCGTGATGGTCGCCAAACGCTCCGAACGCAAATCGCCGCCACAAACCAAAATGTCCCAGCTTGAGGGCCGCGCCACGCGCAAAGTTCCCCGTCAGCAACCCCACCGCCACATCGTCGTGCGCGTCGAGTACGTCGAGCAGCGCCAGGACGCCCGGCAGGATGCCGCCCGGATGAGCCTGCGGGTCCGCGAGCGCTGCCTGCAAATCCTCGCAATAGGCGTCCCGTAACCGGAGGACTGCCGCGTCTTCCGCCGGTTGACCCGCGCGCGCCAGCGCCTCGGTGACGATGGCGCGGTCGGTGCGCCCGGCCACAGGCACGGCATCAAGTGCGCCTGCGACACCAAACAGCCGTTCGAACGATCGATTCATTCCGCGTACGCCGACACGCCCGGATGAAATGAGCGTGCCGTCAATATCAAACAAGACGAGCGTCACCAGAACCTCCCCCACCGCCGAGTGGCGGGCACTCGAATGTCGCCGGATGCGGCCACGAGCTGGCCCAGGCGGCCGCCGGCGGCCTCGACAAACGCCTCATCCTCAGTGAGCGCCAGCCATGCGATGTTCCGACGTTTGGCGATCGCCGCCAGCAGCCGGCCAAAGGCCGTGGCCTCCTCGGACGCCAGCTTTGCCGTCGGATGCTCGAGCAGCAACATGCGCGGCTCCGTCGCGAGCGCCCGCGCCAGATGGACGCGAACGCGCGCGCCTTCCGCCAGTGTATTGGCGTGCGCTGACAAGGCGGAATCGAGCTCCACTTCCTGAGCCAGCGCCGCAACCGTCGCGCGTACCTCAATCGACACTGGGTCGATCGACAGTGTCAGCGGCAGTGCGAGGTTGGATTCGAGCGTGAGGCTGTCGAGCAACACGGCACGGGCGGTGACCATGCCGAATACATCAAGCGATGTGAGCCATTGGGTGTCGGTGCTGATCTCGCGCGTATCACCCCCCGCGATGCGCACCGTTCCTTCATCGGGCAGCGACGCGCCGGTCACCAGAAGCACAAGCATCTCGGCAGCTTGAGCGTCGAGGCCCCGCAACGTGACGCGTTCGCCTGGCGCCACCGACAGCGCGTTGATGCGCAGCGGCCGCAACCCTCCGTACTGTTTTCGGAGACCGGTAATTTCAACAAGAGGGACGACGTTCGCCAGTTGCGCCATCAGCAGGGAATGGTCCAGCCCGTGCGTTCGGCCAGCCGTGTAAAATCCGCCGCCGGCAGGTAGAACTGCCCGAGCCCCTGGGAACGGCCGCTCCCCACACCGTGATAATCGGACCCTCCGGTTACCAACAGATTGAAGGTGTCAGCCATCTGCCGGTACCGCGCGGTCTCGGCCGCGTCGTGCTCGGGGTGATACACCTCGATCGCGGGCAAGCCGGCCGCGACTAGGTCCGGGATGAGATGGTCCTTCTGCGTCTTGCCTGGATGCGCAAGCGACGTTACGCCACCGGCACGCGCGACGAGGGCCACCACCGCTGCCGGTTGGGCCCCCTGGCGCTCGATGAACGCCGGGCGGCCTTCGGCCAGGTACCGATCAAACGCCTCTCTGATACTTGCCACGTGCCCGGCCGCGACCAACGCCGCAGCGGCCATCGGTCGTCCCATCGCTCGCCCCGCGCTGCGTGCCGCTTCGGCCATCGCGCCCTGTAGATCGACCGGTACGCCCAGGCGCGCAAGCCGGTCACCAATCTCGCGCAGCCGGCGCGTGCGGTCTTCACGTTGGGTCGAGAGGAACGTCACGAGCTCAGGGTAGTTCCGGTCGAAGCAATAGCCCAGCATGTGGACGTCGCGCCCGTGATCCACCGCCGTGATCTCGATCCCGGGCATGCAGGCCACTCCGGCGACAGCCGCAGCCGCACTCACCTCATCCCAGCCGGCAGTGGTGTCGTGGTCCACCACGGCCATGGTGGTGATCCCCATGGCCACGACCTCGTCCACGAGCTGCGACGGCGTGGACCGCCCATCGGAGGCCGTCGTGTGCATATGCAGATCGATCACTCGCCCCGGCCTCACCGCCGCTTCCTGGACGCGCGGCCGAATGGCCAGGAAGACGCGCGGGGCTTTGGCGCGGCTTTGCCGGCGGCCTTCTGCCGTTCCACCAGGCTGCGGTACTCGCGGATGAGCAAATCGAGATGTTCACGTTCCTCGTCAGCGAACTCCAGGAAGATACGCTTGCCTTCAGACTCTTCGAAGCGATCGCCGTATCGCTTGAAAAACTGGTGCGAGCCGCGTTCGCACTTGATCCCCACGAGCAACGCTTGCCGGTCGTCTGCACCTTGGCGCAGTTCGGCCGTACCCGCCGCGAACAGGCCATGCGCCGCGCCTTTGAAAAACAGGAACGTGGGATGCGCCTCGAGCGTGGGGTCCTCGGCGAGCAACTCGCGGTACCGTGCTTCAAGTTTGCCCAGGTGTTCCTTCTCTTCGTTTGCCAGCCGGCGAAACACCCGTCGACCGCGCGCGTCGCCGGTCAATGCGGCTGCCCGCGTATAAAACTCTAGGCCACTCCGCTCGGTGGCGATGGCAATGCGCAGGGCGTCGCGCGCAAACAGCGCCTCGGTGGGGGCGGTCACGCGCTCGGGCTGCCGCCCACTCTGGCAATTCACGCAGGTTCCATAGATCTGCAGCACGCTCTGGCGCGCGGCGAAGTTGCGCGCCTCGGCCACTTCCTCCACCAACGCTTCGATATCAGAACTGAGGAACTCGTAGGACTGACTGCAGGTTTTGCAGATGAGATGGAAATGCCGGGGATGGCGATACGAATGTTCGAACCGGTAGCGCCCCTCGCCAAAGTCCACTTTGCGCGCGATGCCGGCGTCCACCATCCACTGGAGCGTGCGGTAGATCGTGGCGCGGCTGATGCGGGCATCCTCGGCGCGAATCAGATCGACGAGTTCCTCGGCCGCCAGGTGGCCTTCCTGTCGCAAGAAGACCTGCACGATGAAGTCGCGTTTGCCCGAGCGCCGGCCACCAGCAGGCCGTCGCTGTTCGATGAACTCGGAGGCCGACTGCATACGCGCGGACACCGCCGCTCAGGCACTGAATGACGAACCGCAGCCGCAGGTGGACTTGGCGTTCGGATTCTTGATGGTGAATCCGCCGCCCATGTTGTTGTCGACGAAATCCACTTCGGCGCCACTGAGGTACCGCAGGCTGATCGGATCGACGAGCAACTTCACGCCGTTGACCTCGAACACCTGGTCGGCGTCCGCGTTGCCATCGCCCTCATCAATCATCAGGCCGTACTGGAACCCTGAACACCCGCCGCCCTGCACGAACACGCGCAGGCCGGCCCCGAGCCGGCCTTCCTCGACCAGCAACTCTGCGATCTTGGTGGCCGCCGTTTCCGTGACGTTGATCATTTTTTCATTATACCGGGAAAGGGAGAGCTCATCATTTGAGCAGTTTGAGCCGCCGCCCCGACTCTTCCTCCACCACCTGGTGCAGGCTGTTGCCATGTGCGTCCATCGTCACAATGGCGGGGAATGCGTGGGTCTGAAGGTGCCACATCGCCTCGGGCGTGCCCAGCTCAAGCCACGACACATCGTCTACGCCGGTGATACAGCGGGCGTAGAACTGCGCGGCGCCGCCAATCGCGTTGAGGTACACGGCGCCATGTTCCTTGAGCCCGACCAGTGTCTTGGCGCCCATCCCTCCCTTGCCCATCACGGCGCGAAGGCCGTAGCGGCCGATGATGTCGGCCTGATACGGCTCTTCGCGCATGCTCGTGGTCGGTCCCGCAGCGATCACCGTCCACGCGTCACCATCTTTCCTGACCACCGGCCCGCAGTGATAGAGCACGCCTCCTCGCAAATCCACCGGCGGTACCTCTTTCATCAGGCGCGAATGCACCGCATCACGACCGGTGTAAACACGGCCTGAGACCAGCACCACGTCGCCTACGTGCAGGCTGCGAATCGTGGCCTCGTCAATGGGCGCCTGCAACACCACTTCGCGGCCGGTTCGTGGAAATCCGCCGGCCATCCCAGCCGGCAGCATCGGCGCACCTGAGACGGATGGATCGCGGTAGAGCCATCGGGTGATGTCGCCTGTAGATGCATCAACGTGTACACCGAGGCGCCGGAACGCCCAGCAGTCGTACGCCACTGACACGAAGAAACTCGCGGGCAGACGGTTGATTGCGCCGATCTTGCATCCAATGAGTGACACCGCGCCGCCGAAGCCCATCGTGCCCACGCCGATGCTGTTGACCGTGGCCATCACCTGTGCCTCGATGTCGGCCAGCCGCGCATCGGGATTCACGTCGTCGAGTGTCCTGAAGAGTTGATCCTTCGCATGTTGGTACCCGGCCGTGCGATCGCCGCCCACGCACACGCCGACCGCACCAGGGCTGCAGCCTTTGCCCTGGGCCTTCCAGATGGCATGCAGGATGCACTTGCGCACGCCTTCAAGCGACCGGTCGGCGCGGCCCAGATGATCGAGTTCAACCGGGAGCGCGTATTGCGCGTTGACGTTTTCGCACCCGCCGCCCTTCAGGAGCAGCCTGACTTCGATGTCATCGCGTTCCCACTGGTCGAAGTGGATCACGGGAGTGCCGGGCCCGAGATTGTTGCCGCTGTTCTCACCCGTGATCGAGTTCACGGAGTTCGACCGCAGTTTGCCGCGCCTGGTCGCCTCAGCGACCGCGTCACGAATCTGCGCACGCACCCACATCTGATTGACGCCTACCGGGGTGTGCACCTCGAAGGTCGCCCATCCCGTGTCCTGGCAGATGGGACCCTCGCACGCGGCCGCCTGATCGATATTCTCGGCAATCACCGCCAGCGCCTGGGCGCCGCGTGTGCCTTCAGGCTCCTGGCCCATCGCCTGACGCACGGCCTGACGCACATCGGGCGGCAGATCCGTGGCAGTCCGCGTGATCAACTCAACCATACTCTCAAAGAACTTCGACGCCATGACCTGAGTATAAACCTGCCTCTGGAGCGGTATAGGATTGACGCATGCTGGCCGGCGTTCGCGGTGGACTGATGATGGTTGTTGTGGCCGGCGCGCTGTGTGCGTGGGCCTCCGCCACGTCTGCCCAGCAGCAGCGAGCCCCCCACGGGCGCCTCTTTCCGCCTGAGAAACTGGGTGAACTTGAAGGCCCCGATCGCGATGAGTGGCAGGAACCCGATCGCATCATGGATGAACTGGGCATCGCTGACGGCGCCCGAGTAGCGGATGTGGGCGCCGGCGGTGGCTGGTTCACCGTGCGACTGGCCCGCAGGGTGGGCCCCAATGGACGTGTGTTCGCGGAAGACATCCAACGCCAGATGATTGACTCCATCACCCGGCGCGTTGAGCGCGAGGGCCTCCGTAATGTCGAAACGGTTCAGGGCACGGCGGTTGACCCACGGTTGCCCAATAACTTGGATGCGGCGCTAATCGTTGACACGTATCCCCAGATTGAGACCCCCGTCTCGATGCTGAAGCATCTGGCCACGGCACTGGCGCCAAACGGGCGGCTCGGGATCGTGGACTTCCGCAAGGATGTGTACGGCCCAGGTCCCGACATGGACGAGCGTCTGGAGCCCGAGGTCATCATTCGCGACGCCAAGTTGGCCGGCCTGCGCCTGCACGCGCACCATACGTTCCTGCGCTACCAGTACCTGCTGGTCTTCACACGCTGACGTGCCGATGCGCTCGCTGCCAGCATTCTTCACGGAATCACAGGACACCATCGCGCGAGCCCTCGATCTCATGGTGCCGGCGCCAGAAACGCAGGGGGCGTCTGCCTCCCAGGTCATCGACGCCATGCGCTACACGCTGCTTGCGCCCTCCAAGCGCGTGCGCGCCGTGGTCGTGCTGCTGGCGGCGGATCTGTGCGGTCATCCTTCGCGGGCGCTCCCGGTGGCCTGCGCGATCGAGGCCATTCACGCGTCGTCTCTCATTCTCGATGATTTGCCGTGTATGGATGACGCGCCGCTGCGTCGTGGCCGTCCCACAGTGCATACCGTGTACGGCGAGGCCATCGCGCTACTTGCCGCCTTCGGTCTGTTGAACGAGGCCTATCGGCACCTGGCTCGCAGTTATGACGCGCCGCTGGCGGCGCGCCTGACATCACTCTGCGCCGACGCCGTCGGCCTGGATGGGCTCGTGGCGGGACAAGCCGAGGACGTATTGGCCACAGACGCCACCCTGAACTTCGAGACACTTGAACGCATTCACCGACGCAAGACCGGCGTGCTCTTCAGCGCGGCCGCCACCGCGGGCGCTCTGACCGCAGGAGGTTCAGCCGCAGATGTCGCGGCGCTGACCGCGTACGCCAAGAACCTCGGCCTCGCGTTTCAGGTGGTGGACGACTTGCTCGACGTCATCGGCACGCCTGAGGAAACCGGTAAGGCTGCGCGGCACGATGCGCGCAAGACCACGTTCGTCTCCTTCAGTGGCGTCGATGGCGCACGTGAACTGGCGCATGAGCTATGCCGGACCGCCACCCTGGCTCTGGCGCCGTTTGGCCAGCGCGCAGCACGGCTCGGTGAGTTGGCCGACTTCGTCGCTGCGCGGAGACTTTAGATGGCACAGGATCAAAAACCGCCGGCCCGCGTCGACGACCTTCGTGAACAGTTGCGTGCGCTCGGGTACCTGGACGCCCGCGTCGATCGGTTTGTGTTGGGTCGGGCCGCCACACGCGGGCGTGGCTGGTCGCTCGCGCTCGGGGCGAGCCTGCGCATTGGCGCGCTGGCGGGCGTGCTCCTGGGTCCGGCGGCAGCCGTAGGGCTGTCTGCTCGCCTGCCGGGCCTCGTCACGAGCGTGACCGACGCAGTCGTGCTGGCCGGGTATCTCGCGCTGCTGTTTGGCGCGGGGTCTGCAGTCCTCGCCTTCGCCGCGATTCTGGCTGGCGTGGCGCTCGCTCGAGGCGCCGCCTCAGATGCGAACTTCGCACTACGCGCCCGCCGCGCGGCCACGCTGGCCGGTCTGGCCGTGGCCGTCTCCTGCCTGGTGTATCTCACGCTATGGTGGCGGACCACCTCCGCCCCGATGGGCCCGCTGGCCAGCGTGCCCGCTCAGGTTCTGGTGATGGCGCTCGCCGTCGCGATCAGCGTGCTTGTCGGTCATGCCGTCACCGTGACGGTGCTCGCCACCCTCGTTCGCTTCGGCCTCGCGCGGTCACTGGAACATGGATCGCCGCTGTCGTCGTGGCGAGTGCTCCTGCCGGTCGGCGTCGTCGCGCTGGTCGGCGCGCTCGCCCTCCTCACGGTGTCTGCGCAGACCGCGCCAGAGACTGAAGTTCCCCCGCTGGCCGTGGTAGCAACCGGCGCACACGTGGTGGTCATCGCGATCGATGGTGTGGACATTCTCACCCTCACTCGGCTCACCACTTCCGGCGCCGTTCCCACACTCGGGGCGCTGACCGCGCAAGCTCGGGCCACGCTCCTCAACGACACCAACCGCGACCCTGCACGTGTGTGGACGACGATCGCGACGGCGCAGACGCCTGAGCGGCACGGCATCCACGCCCTGCAGGCGCGCCAGCTGGCGGGCGTGGAGGGCCGGCTCCGGTCGGAATCGCCCGAACTCTCGATGCTGACTGCCGCGACGGATCTGCTGCGACTCACCAGCCCGACCATCGCGTCGGGCGACGAGCGTGTGCTTCCGGCGTTCTGGGAAGTGGCCGCGACGGCGGGGCTGCGGACGGCCGTCGTGCACTGGTGGGCGACATGGCCGGCGGGTCCTGGTCAGGGGATTGTGCTGTCGGATCGCGCCATCCTTCGCCTGGAGCAAGGCGGCGCTCCCGCCGGGGAGTTCGCGCCCGAGACACTCCACGCACCACTCGTCGCCCTCATCGAGGCGCGCCGCGCGCGTGTGGCGGCCGCGACCGCGCACACATGGCCTGACGGGCAGCCCGATCAGATCACCAGCGTGCTGAAGCGCTCAGCCGAACTCGACGCAACTGTGCTCGACCTCGGCGCCGACGCAGTTCTGGGGCCACTCGATCTGCGAACGGTGTATCTACCGGGCCTGGACATCGCGCAACACGCCCTTCTGCAAGGCGCGGACAACTCACCGATGGCCACCTCGGCCACCGCCGACCGCGTACGCGGCCTCGAAGCCTACTATTCGTTTCTTGATGCGGCCCTCGCTCGGTGGCTCGCGCTGGTTCCAGACGCCAACCGGCAGGTGGTGCTCATCCTTCAGCCTGGACGAGTGCAACACGCCGCGGCAGGCCTTCTGGCAATGAGCGGATCCTTCGCATCACAGGCCGCGCTCACCGACATGGCACCCACCGCCGTGGCGCCAACGGTGCTGACTTTGCTCGGTGTGCCGAGTGCATCCGACCTGGCAGGCGCTGCCGTGCGGGCGCTCTTTTCGGAAGGGTTCACAGACCGTTACCCGGCGCGCGGGGTCTCGACCTATGGAAAGCGCCGCGCCCCCGCGCAGGCGCGTACGGGCCAACCCCTCAATCAGGAAATGATCGAGCGGATGCGGAGTCTGGGGTATGTCAGATAGCTACGCTTTGTCTGAGGACAGGAAGCGCCAGGCTTGGGGAAGCAGAAGCGCGGCCATGACCGCCTTCATCACGTCGGCCAGCACAAACGGCAGAACGCCCTGAGTGAATGCGGCCTGGAATGACCCGGTGTACACCATCATCCAAGTGAGGCCGCCCGCATAAATCACTGCAAGCCCCCCCAGCATCGCCGCCACTGACGACGCGAATGCGCGATCCCAGCCGCGCTCAGCGAGCCGGCCGACCACAAAGGCCGCCAACGGATATGCCAGCAGGTAGCCCCCGGTGGGACCAAGCAGGCGGGCGGCGCCCGGCGGGAGAATGACGGATGGTGCAAACACCTGAAGGCCGGCCAACCCGGCCGCCAGATATACCACCTGCGACGCGGCCCCGAGGCGCGAACCGAGCGCCGCGCCGACCAGCATGACCACCAGCGGCGTGAGCGTGAACGGCACCGCCGTAAACGGCACGACCACCGTAAACTGGGCAGCAAGCGCGGTCAGGGCCACGGCAAAGGCCACAGCGGCCGCACGGGCCACGGGCACAAACGAGGCCGACGCTGAGGCGCCGAGCGATACATCGAGAAGGGATCCGCGGACAATGTTCACAGACATGGCAAGTGGATTCTAACGAATGCGCACCGCACTGACAATCGCGGGCAGTGACTCCGGCGGCGGCGCCGGCATCCAGGCCGACATCAA
>SYFT01000025.1 GCA_005799825.1 Acidobacteriota bacterium
CCACCTACGCGCCGCACGCGCACGAATTCCCGCACACGGAAGGGGCCGCGCAAAGGCGCGGTTGCCCGTAAGAAGACAGAGTAGAGGACGTCACACATGGCCAAGACCCAAGCAGCAGACGCCGCCACGCCAGAGGGCGCCAAAGGCAAATCCGGCAAGGCAGGCAAGCCCAAGAAGGCGTTCAAGAAGCGCGGTGAAAAGCGCGTGGTGCACCACGGCTTCGCCCACATCCAGTCGTCGTTCAACAATACGGTGATCACCATCACGGATACCGAGGGCAACGTTATTGCCTGGTCCAGTTCCGGTGGTATCGGCTTCAAGGGGTCGCGCAAGGGCACGCCGTTTGCGGCCACCCAGGCGGCGATGTCGGCGGGCAACGTGGCGAAGACCTACGGCCTGCGGTCGCTTGAAGTGCGCATCAAAGGACCTGGCGCAGGCCGTGAGTCGGCGATTCGCGCGCTGCAGACCGTGGGCATTGATGTGAAATCGATTCGCGACGTGACGCCGATTCCGCATAACGGGTGCCGCCCGTCCAAGCGCCGGCGCGTCTGAGTTTCAGCAGAGGGATATAAAAGACATGGCGAGATATATCGGACCGGTTTGCCGGTTGTGCCGGCGAGAGGGCATGAAGCTTTTCCTCAAGGGCGAGCGGTGCTACACGGAGAAGTGCGCGATCGAGAAGCGCAACGTACCTCCTGGCCAGCATGGCCCCTCGCGGCGGCGGGCGAAGGTGGCCGGCTACGGCATCCAATTGCGCGAAAAGCAGAAGGTCAAGCGCACGTATGGCGTACTTGAGAATCAATTCCGCCGCTACTTCGAAGCGGCCGACCGGCAGAAGGGCGTGACGGGCGAATTGCTGCTCCAGTCGCTCGAACGCCGGCTCGACAACGTCATCTACCGGGTGGGGTTCTCGACCTCGCGCGCCCAGGCACGGCAGCTGGTGCGGCACGGGCACTTTCTAGTGAACGGCAAGAAGGTGGACATTCCATCGTATGCGGTGCGTCAGGGCGACACGATCGCCGTGCGTCAGGGCAGCGTCGAGAATGCGTCCATCAAACACGCGATGGAAGAGGTCAAGGGCCGCGGTGTGCCCGAGTGGCTGACCATTGACGCCTCTGGGGCTGCAGCGCGCATTTCGTCGCTGCCGACTCGCCAGCAGATCAACCTGCCCGTGCAGGAACAGTTGATTGTCGAGCTCTATTCTAAGTAAGGCCTTGTACTCGAAGTAGCGCACACGCGCCAGTTCCCGGCCCGCAGCTCTTCAGACCTGCAGCGGGAGGCCGGGAACATCATTGCAGGTCTGGACGAACCGGATTCCGGTTCGTGCGGCGAAAGGAAAAAGACGATGTTGTGGAAAGGTTTTCAACGGCCCAAGCGGCTGGACTTTGAGCGCGAGACCCTGACGGACCGGTTTGGCCGATTCACGGCGCAGCCCTTCGAGCGTGGCTTCGGCACGACCGTGGGCAATGCGATGCGTCGTGTGCTGCTGTCCTCGATTGAAGGCGCAGCGGTGACGGCGGTTAAGATCGAGGGCGTGCAGCACGAGTTCTCGCCCATTCAGGGTGTGGTCGAGGACGCGACCGACCTGATTCTGAACCTCAAGCAGATCCCGCTCAAGGTGCACACCGACCAGGCCAAGACGCTCACGTTACGCGTCACCAAGGCCGGCGACGTGCGTGCGCGCGACATCCAGGTGGACAGCGACGTGGAAATCCTGGAACCGGATGCCCATATCGCCACTGTCAGCGAGGGTGGCAAGCTGGAGATGGAACTGCGGATCAAGCGCGGCCGCGGCTACGTGTCGGCCGACAAGAACTTCGACGAGGACCTGGGCATCGGATGGATTCCGATGGACTCGGTGCACTCGCCGATCAAGAAGGTCAACTACGTCGTGGAAGCCGCACGTGTTGGTCAGACCACCGACTACGACAAGCTCACGCTTGAAGTGTGGTCGAATGGCGCCGTGACGCCGCGTGACGCCGTGTCACTGGCGTCCAAGCTCATTCGCGACCACTTCACCATCTTCGTGAGTCTCGAGGACCTCGGTGAGTCGGCGCTCGACGCGGCCGGCGACCAGCCGCTGACCTCGGGCAACGAGTACCTCGATAAGAGTGTCGAGGAGCTGGAGTTGTCGGTGCGTTCGTACAACTGCCTCAAGAACGCCAACATCCGCACGATTCGCGAACTGGTGCAGAAAGGCGAAGGCGAGATGCTCAAGACGAAAAACTTCGGGCGCAAGTCGCTTAACGAAATCAAGGAAATTCTCACCACCATGGGCCTGAGCCTGGGCATGCGCCTAGATCAATCGGGTTCAGGCGAGTAGGCACCAGTCAGGAACGGATGTTATGCGTCATCGGGTAGCACATCGAAAACTCGGCCGGGTTACTGAACACCGGATCGCCATGCTTCGCAATCAGGCTTCCGACCTGATCAAGTACGGCCACATCACCACAACCGTGGCGCGGGGCAAGGAACTGCGCCCGTTCGTCGAGCGGCTGATCACGCTGGCCAAGCGCAGTCTCGGCGACGAGCCGAGCTCGCCCAAAGGCGTGACGGCGCGCCGGGTCGTGGCCATGGACATCGTGGACAAGGCGGTCGTCAAGACGCTGTTCACGACCATTGCGCCACGGTATGCGGATCGCAAGGGCGGCTACACGCGCCTGCGTCGCGCCGGGTATCGGCGCGGCGACAGTGCGGAGATCGCGGAAATCGAACTGCTCGGCAGCGAGTTTGACCCTAACGCTGAGGTCGCGCAGACCAAGACGGCCGAAGCCGACAAGCCGAAGAAGACATCGGTCGGCGGCCGTATCCGTCAGGCGTTGACGGGTGGACGTTCCAAGGTCGATGGCGCCGGCGGCGCCAAGGCCGACAAGCAGGCCAAGGGCGGCAAGCGCGTCACCACTCCGCGCAAGGCTGGCGGCGCGTAGCCAAATCCACAGTCTGCAATCTCGTTACGCGAAGGGCTCGGCAGCATCTGTTGCCGGGCCCGTTGTGTTTTCGCGTTCACGACGGATTCACAGGAGGCGCAGAGACACAGAGGCTTTTCTGGACCCTGGACCATAATATGTCTCGATGCTGGCACCCACACTTGTCGATTTTGTTGCCGCGCGTGCGCGGATGGAACCGCACGTCAAACACACGCCGCTGCTGACGTCGCGGGTGTTGTCGGAACGCACCGGGTTCGACGTGCGACTCAAGGCCGAGTTATTCCAGCGCACTGGGTCGTACAAGATTCGTGGCCCGCTCAACAAGTTTCCATTCCTGACGGATGAGCAGAAGCGCCGCGGGGTGATCTGTTCGTCGGCCGGCAATCATGCGCAGGGCGTGGCGCTGGCAGCGAAGATTCACGGCAGCCGTGCTGTGGTGGCGATGGCCGAGAACGCGACGCCGTCGAAGATCGCGGCGACTAAGGGCTACGGCGCCGAAGTCGTACTGCACGGCCGCATCTGGGATGAGGCCAACGAAAAAGCGCTGGAACTGGTGGCGAGCGAGGGGCTCACCTACATCCATCCGTTTGATGACGACCAGCTCATCATGGGGCAGGGCACCGTCGGGCTGGAGATTGTGCAGGACTGGGCGGATGTCGATGTGGTGGTTGTGCCGATTGGTGGCGGAGGGTTGATCTCGGGCGTCTCCATGGCGCTCAAGGCCCACAACCCGAAGGTCCGTGTCATCGGTGTGGAATCATCGGGGGCCCCAGGCATGCAGCGCAGCGTGGCCGAAGGTCGCCTTGTCACGCTGGACAACGTCGACTGCATCATCGACGGCCTGCGAGTGAAGCGCGTGGGCACGAGGAACTTTGAGATCGTACGTCAGTTCGTGGATGAGATTGTCTCGCTCCCCGATGAGCAGATCTTTGAAGCGGTGGTGTGGATGATGCACTACGCGAAGCTGGTGCCGGAAGGCGCGGCCGCTGCTCCTGTCGCGGCGCTGCTCCAGGGACTCATCACGGTGCCGGCCGGCTCACGCGTCGTCTGCATTCTCAGCGGAGGCAACATCAACCTCGATCAGCTAAAGAGCAAAAGCTGGAACTGATCGCCATTTACAGGCGGGTCAGACGCTAATGGACCTTGTCGGACAGCACGCCCGCCGAAATGGCATAGGCGTTCGAACAGTTGTAGTCAATGAGCGCGTGGTAATTGCCGTAGACGAGGAAGTGCTGGTTGACGCCGCGCACGAGCGACGCATCCATCGCGGCGGTGGGCAGAGGGCGTCCGTTGGCCTGCACTACACCGAGCTTCGCCCACTGACGGAGCGGCCTGGCCTGGGTCATCTCTCTGACCGCGCGGCATCCTGACGCGCGCATCGGCACTTGCCGTTCGATGCGATCGAGCACCGTCCGGCCGATCCGCACTGGCCGGCCCCAGCGTTCGCCGCTTGTCCAGCCCGCGTTTTTCAGATAGTTGGCGATGGAGGCGAACACGTCCGGCTGCGTGTTCCAGATATCGGCGCGTCCGTCTTCGTCAAAGTCCACGGCGTGTGTGAGGTAACTCGACGGCATGAACTGCGGCTGGCCCATGGCGCCCGCCCACGAGCCTTTGAGTTCCTCGATGGTGATGTGCCCCTGGTCGAGGATGGTGAGTGCATGGAAGAGCTCGGCACGAAACAGCGTGGGGCGCCGCGTATCAAAGGCCAGGGTCGCCAGGGCTGTGATGATCGGGCGTGAGCCGGTGAACTGGCCGAAGTTGGATTCGATGCCCCAGATTGCGACGAGCGTCTCGGGCGGAACGCCGTAGCGTGCCTCAACCCGCGTGAGCACCGCCTGATACTTAGCATACATCGCGTTGGCCGACGCGAGCGTCCGTCGCGACAGGCGCTGCTTCAGGTACGCATCCAGGCTCTGCACCTGTTCCGGCTGCGCGCGGTCGCGAGCCACCACGACCGGGTCGATTTCGAGGCCGGTGAACGCCCGATCAATGGTGGCGGCGCTAATTCCCTTCTGGACGGCCTCAGCCCGCACGCCCTCAAGCCACGCACCAAAGTCGGGCTGCTGGGCCGGCTGCGGCTCCTGCGTCATGCCCACGGCAACCATAGCCAGTGCAAGCGCCATCGCCGCGATCCACCTGCGTCGCAGTCGAGACTGCATCTTCTGCACTGTAACAACTTTCGAGGCCCCCAGGACTCTAAACTTTCCGCCGTGCTTTCGCGCTAGGGCGGGCAAGCCCTGGACCCTGGACCCTAACCCTCGTCGTCCGACGCCACGGCGGTCCGGTCGGCCTTGGATGCCGCAACGATTTTTGCGTGCAGGTGACCAGGGACTTCGGCGTAGTGGTGGAACTCCATATGGTATCCGCCGCGGCCGCCTGTGGACGCGGTCAACGTCTGCTCGTACGTGAGCATTTCGGACATCGGCACCTGCGCGCGGATGACCGTATTGGCACCGCGCGTATCCATGCCCGCAATGTGTCCACGCCGTCCGTTAAGGTCGCCCATCAGGTCGCCGGCAAAGTCGGACGGTGCGTAGATTTCGACGGCCATCACCGGCTCAAGCAGCGTGGGCTTGGCGCGTGTCATGGCATCACGCACGGCGAGTCGACCCGCCATCTTGAATGACATCTCGTTCGAATCCACGTCATGGTACGACCCGTCGTACACCGTGATCTTGAGATCGACCATCGGGTATCCGGCCAGGAAGCCGCGTGCGCATGCCTCGCGCACGCCCTTTTCCACGGCCGGGACGAACTGCCGGGGAATGGACCCGCCAAAAATATCGTCCTCAAATTCCACGCCCGACCCCGGTAGCAGCGGCGCCACCCGGATCTTGCAGTCGCCGAACTGCCCGTGCCCGCCGGTCTGTTTCTTATGCCGGCCGTGGGCCTCAGTCGGCAGGGTAATGGTCTCGCGATACGGGATGTGCGGTGGCTTGAGTTCCACTTCGACGCCGAACCTCCGGCGCAACTTCGCCACCGTCACTTCGATGTGCATCTGCCCCTGGCCCGAGAGCAATAGATCATGCGTCTGTTCGTCGCGGGTGTATCCGATGGACGGGTCTTCGTCCTGCAGCCGATGCATGGACGTGCTGATCTTGTCTTCGTCGCCCCGCGTCTTCGGCACGATGGCATACGACAGCACCGCCTCCGGGAACGACAGGGGGTGGACTGTGAAGTCGGCCTTCGGGTCGCCCAGGATGTCGCCCGAATGTGTGTCTTTAAGCTTCGCGACGGCGCCCAGATCGCCGGCGTGGACCTCCGGCACCTGCGCCTGCGTCTTGCCCTCGAGGGCCACTAGGTGGCCGGCGCGTTCCGGCGACTGGCGCGTGACGTTCTGCACCGTACTATCGGACTTGAACGTGCCCGAGACCACTCGGAACAGGGAAATGCGTCCGGCAAATTGATCCGCGATCGTCTTGAAGACCCACACCACCAGCGGGGCAGACGGGTCTGCCGCGCGGCTCGTGTCGGTGCCATCCGGGGCGACGCCGGGGAACGACCGGACCGCAGGTGACGGCACGAGCGCCGTGATCGCTTCGGCCAGCAACGGTCCACCGATGTTCCGAAGGCCAGACGTGCACAACACGGGGAAGACATGGCTCTCCCGTACGGCGGACGCAAGGCCGTTGGTGAGGTCGTCCTGCGACAGCGTACCGTTTTCGAAGAACCGCTCCATCAGCGCTTCGTCGGTTTCGGCGACCGCTTCCACCAGAGTGGCTCTGGCGGCATCCACGTCGGCCCGGACGGAGTCGGAAATGGAGATTTCGGTTGCCTTGCCGCTGCCGTCTTCGGCAAACGTCCACGCCTTCATCGTCACCAGATCCACGATGCTGGTGAAAGCATCCTCTTCACCGATGGGCCAATGCACGGCCACCGCAGATCGCGACAGCGTCTGGCGCAGTGAGTCGAGCGTGCGCGGCAGGCTGGCCCGTTCCCGATCCAGCCGGTTGACGACGATGAGTCTGGGAAGATTCAGCGAGGCAGCGGTTTCCCAAATCTGTTCAGTGGAAACCTGCACACCTGACACGCCATCCACGACTACCACGGCAGCTTCCACCACGCGCAACGCCGCGCGGGCATCACTCAGGAAGTTGCCCATGCCAGGCGTATCGATCAGATTGACTTTGCGTTTGTTGAATTCGAACCAGGCGAGTGATGAGGAGAGCGTATGTTTGCGCGCGATGGCTTCTTCATCGTAATCGGTGACGGTGGGCCTTCGTCTACCTTCCCCAGGCGGGGCGTTGCGCCGGTGTCGTAGAGCAACGCTGCGGCCAATTGCGTCTTGCCGGATCCACTGTGTCCGACCAGCGCGATATTCCGGATATCTGCGGCGTCAAAGACCTTCACAAGCGATCCCTCCCGACAATCGGGAAAAGCATATCGCTATTCGTGCCGCAATGCCTCGATAGGATCGAGGCGCGAGGCCCGGATCGCCGGGACCATGCCGAAGAACACGCCGATGCCGGCCGAGAACCCGATGCCAATCGCGAATGACCACCAGGGCAGCGAGACTGGGAACCCCGTGATCAGGTGGACGGCCAGTCCCAGGCTGCTTCCGCACACGATGCCCAGCAGCCCTCCGGTGGAAGTCAGGAATACGGCCTCAAGCAGGAACTGCCACAAGATCTCTACTCTCCGAGCGCCCAGGGCCTTACGGACGCCGATTTCACGGGTGCGTTCCGTCACGGTAATGGTCATGATGCTCATCACGCCGATGCCGCCGACCATCAGGGCTATTGACGAGATCACGACCAACGCCAGGAGTGTCGCTTGGCTAATTTGATCCCACAACTCCAGGATCGCGTCCTGGGTGACGAGATCGAAGTCATTGGGCTGGTCTAGGCGCAGACCATGGCGAATGCGCATGACGTTCTCGACTTCCCTGAGCGCGGTTGCGCGGTCCACGCCTTCTCGCGGCACGGCCGAGATGGTGATGCTGCGCATTTCACCCCGGCCCGCGGTGAAGGCGCGAATGCCAAACTGTTTTTGATAGGCCGTCTGGGGAATGACCACGAAGTCGTCGATGCCCAGGTTGAAACCGCCGGGGCTAGGCCGCTTGTCGGCCACACCGATGACTTCATACGCCTGCAGGCCGATGCGCACAATCTTGCCCAGGGGATCTGTGGTCGCAAACAACGCCTGCGCCGGTGTCTGTCCCAGCACGACGACCTGCCGCCGGCGTTGGACTTCCCCCGACGTGAAGAAGCGTCCCGACTCGATTCGCACCCGCGACACGTCAGCAAAACGTTCAGTGGTGCCGAACACCTGAATCCGCTTCGACCTGAGGTTCTTGTAGTAGACGCGCTCCTGGGTCGCCTGGCCGCCGGCTCCCAGCGTCACGTCGACTATGGCGATGGAGGGAGCCTCGCGCTCAATGGCGGTAGCATCGTCCGGCGTCATGTTCGGGCGCATCAGCAGCGCCTGAAAGTCTCCGCCGGCGGCAAAGCTGAGGCCCGAGAATTTCGACAACGTGATGGTGTCCGGCCCCAGTGACTTGATCGAGTCGCGCAGCGATTGATCGAATCCCCGAATCAGGGCGGTCATGCCGACAATCGACGTGATGCCGATGACGATGCCCAAGACGGTCAGGGACGAGCGCATCTTGTTCCCTCGAAGCGTGTCGAAGGACATCTGGATAATTTCGTCGAACAGGCTCCAGCGCATGGCTATTCCTTCCTCAGCGCTTCGATCGGGTCCAGTGATGCCGCCCGCATCGCCGGATAGAGCCCGAAGAACAGGCCGACAATGGCCGTGACCGAGATACCAAGCATCACTGACCAGGGCTCGACGGCTGCGGGCAGGGGCGTGAACTTGCTGATGGTGAACGCCACAAGAAACCCAAGCGTCGTGCCGACGATGCCACCGCAGGTCGATAACGTGATGGACTCAGTGAGGATCTGCCACAGCACATCCCGCCGCCGCGCACCCAGCGACTTCCGTAGACCAATTTCGCGCGTCCGCTCGCTTACCACCATCAGCATGATGTTCATGATGACAATGCCGCCGACGACCAGTGAGAGGCTGACTACGCCGATGAGGATCGCGAAAATGCCGGAGGTCACCTGGTTGTAAAGATCCAGGAACGTATCGGAAGTGACGACTCCGAAATTGTCTGGCTCGGCCGGACGCAAGCGGCGGGTCACGCGCAAGGCGACCGTGGCATCGTCCATGGCCACTCGAACGAGCGAGGGGTCGGTCGGGAGCACGGTGAGCTGGAGGGACTGGCGGTTGCCAAACAGGCGCTGGAACGCGCCCAGCGGGATCACCGCGAATTCATCCTGCGACAGTCCAAAGAGCGAGCCCTTCTTCTCGTGGATGCCGACCACACGGAACTGGATACCGCCGAGGGTCACGAATTTCTCGAGCGGGTCGACTACGCCGAAGAGGCGGTCGGCGGCGTCCCAGCCGAGCACCGCGACGTTGCGCCTGCTGTCGAACTCGGTCGGCGTGATGACACGTCCGGCCGTGATGAGCGTGGTGGGTAACGAGGCGAACTCTTTGGTGACGCCTTGAATCGACAGACTGTCCAGCGTTTCCCGGCGAGTTTTTGCCTCGCCGTTGCTGCCCGCGGACGCCATGACGAGGCGAATCCGGTCGCTGGCCTTCCGGACGGCCTCGGCATCCTCGGTCGTGACTCGGGGATTGCCCTGCGCGCGTAGTTGCTCATCTTCCGATCGGGTCGGACCCGTGCGCTGCACCGAGAACGAATCCGCTCCGATGCGCGAGGTGATCGCTCCCGAGACCGAGGCATTCAGTCCCTGGATCAGGGAGACCACGGCGATGATCGAAGACACCGCTACGATGTTGCCCAACATGGTGAGGAACGAACGGAGTTTGTTCGACCAGATCGCCGCGAGGGCGATGCCGGTGGCCTCAAAGAACTGCTGCATCGCGCTACTTGCCGGTCGAGTTGGTGAAGGCGGTCGTCATCTTGACCGCATCGCCGTCCTTGAGTGATCGCACCGACGTGAAGGGGCCCGTGATGACTTCGTCGCCTTCCTTCAGACCACTCAGGACCTCAAAAAATTTTTCACCCGTGATACCGGACTTGATCGGCGTGAAGACGGCCTTGCCGGCGGCGACGACAAATGCGCCTTCAATTTCCTTCCGGGTCTGCCCGGGCTGGAGCTCGGCTGTCACGGTGGCGCGCTTTGAAGGGGCCCGCCCCTGGGTCGGCGCTGCCCGAACAAGGCTGCCATCGGCGTTGACCACCATCTCGCGGACCGTGGTGGCCTGGATGGGAATCGACACGGCCTTCTGCCGCGTCGCCGTGGTGATGACCGCCGTGCACGTAAAACCAGGACGCACGTCAGGCACCGTGCCTTCAAGCGTCACGACGACCTTGAAGTTCGTGGCACGCGTGGCGCTCCCAGCGCCGGCGGCCTGGATGGCGCTGTTGCCTACTTCGGTGACCTTGCCCACGAACGTCGTGTCAGGGAAGGCATCGATCGTCACAGCGGCCGGCTGGCCAAGCTTGATAAACGGGATATCTGTTTCGTCCACTTCAACTTCCGTCTCGATCACGGACAGGTCAGCAATCGTCAGCAACACCGTGCCGGCATTGTTCATGGTGCCAACGACCACCGTTTCTCCTTCTTCAATATTGCGACGGGTCACGATGCCGGCGATGGGAGACACGAGGCGCACCTTGTTCAGATCGAACTGCGCGTTCTCCACGTTCGCCTCTTCCTGCCTGATACGCGTCTCCTGTGTCTTCACGGACTGCTCGCGCTGCGCGAGATCCGACAGCCGCAGCTTGACGTCGTTTTCCGCGCGGTCGACCGTTTCTCGCGGCGTGAGGCCGGCCTTGATCAGCTCCTTCTGGCGTTCCAGGTTGCCCTGTGCCTGTTTGAGATTGGTGCGTGCGTTGTCGACGCTGGCCCGCGTTTCGGCGAGTTGAGACTGCGCGGCGGCGAGGCTAGCGCCGGTCCGGTTTACCTGCGTCTGAAGGTTACGCGGGTCAATCTGCAGCAGGAACTGGCCCGCCTGGACCTGGTCGCCCTCATTGACGGCCAACCCGACGACCTTGCCCATCGTCTCGGCGCTCACGTTCACGGATCGCTGCGGGCGAATCTTTCCGCTCGCCGACACGATCGCCTCCAGATCGCGCAACGCGATCTTCTCGACGTTCACGTCCACGCCGGTCGTGCGCCTGAAATTCAGGTTGGCGTACACAACAGCGCCGATGACGACAATGAGGAGGACGCCGATGATCACTTTTTTTCGATACATTTTTACCCTGCGGTGTAGGACGCGATTACGAGGAGGATCACGCCGTATACAATGAAGAGGCCCGTCGCGATACTGCTGGTTTTCTTCCGGTAGAGTGCGGCGAGGCCGATGGCCAGCACTACCACCCACCAAATCACAAAGAGGTCGATGCCCGCGAGGAACTTCGCGAGGAAGCTGGTGTCGTCCAGCATCGGCAGGAGCGCGCCCAGGGTCGCAATGCTGGTGCTCGTGATGCCCTGGGCGTACATGATCGGTGCCGAGACGATGGCGCCCAACGCCGAGACTGACTGCGAGTGCACGACCACCGCCATCACATGTTTGAACGACGCAGCGCCGCCCATGATCGTGTTAAAGGCCACCCACAGCAGCACAGTCGTGATCACAGCCCCGAACGGGATGGCGACGAACATGAGGACGATCGACGAGTAGGCTCCCAGGTTGGACTGCGAGCGCTGCTCCATCTGCTGGTACATTTCGTCGTTCACCACCATACCAAAGCGCTCCATCTGCTGTACCTGCAGGTCGAGCGCCGCCGCACGGCCGCGTTCAGTCAACTGCGGCAGTCCCTGAGCCAGACCCAGTAGCAGCGACACAAGGAAGAGCATGCCGGCGACTTTCGGCACCCGTGCCACGTGCTCAAACGTCACATCCGGCGATGTGATGACACCGACCGCCCTCGACAGCAGGTTTGGAATGGGACCGGGATTCGAGGTAGCAGCAGCGGCGGTGGTCGCGTCGGACATGGTTGCGGTCTCTTCGGCGTGATCCCGCCGCGTGGAGTAGCCACGTAGTGTATCTCGTGCACGGTATACGGCGCGGCCCGCGCGTGGGTTCCTGATAGGCTCGACCCATGCGTCAAATCCTGGTTTCACTCTTCGGGTGTCTCGTCCTGGTCGCGGCGATCCCGATGGCCTCGACCGCCCAACAGACGTTTGAGGTGGTGGGGAGCCGCGCCCTCGGCATGGGCGGAGCTTTCGTTGCCGTGGCCGACGACCCGACCGCGGTCTTCTGGAACCCGGCTGGCCTCGCCAGCGGCCAGCCGGCCGGAGCGACAATAGAGTGGGTCCGCTTTCGAAATGGTGATCGAAAAGGGGCTGCGGCGGCCGGCCCGTGGCAGCGTTCGGCCAAGTTTGTCAGTTTGGGCACTTGGCCAATCGGATTGAGTTACGCCGATTTTGACGAGACCGTTTTGGTAGCCGACACGGCCGCAGGCGGCCTGCTTGCCCGCCGGTTCTCGACCCGTCATTACGGTGCCACGCTGCTCCAGACGCTGACTGAGGGGCTGGTGGTGGGCACGACCCTGAAGTACATCCGGGGAACCCTGGCCTCTGGTCCGGCCACTGGGGCGAACGCCGGCGAGGCTCTGGGCGCGGCCCCGACCCCGGCCCAGACCGGCGACTCCAAAGGGGTCTTTGACGTGGACACCTCCGTGATGTTTGATGCCCGGGTATTCCGGGTGGGCTGGACGATGAGGAATCTGCGATCTCCCAGATTTGAAGAACCCTCAGGAAGTGCGATCGAGCTTAAAAGGCGGTCCAGAATCGGCCTTGCAGTGCTGCCCGCTGATGGCCTGATTTTTGCTGTGGACCTTGATCTGAATACGGCCGATCTCCCGGGTGGACCGAGTCGGATGGTGGCAGTGGGGGCCGAGCACATGCTCGGGTCGCGTCTGGCCGTCCGGGGCGGGGCACGCTGGAATCTTGAGGGTGCCCGCGCGGCGGTGGGTTCGCTTGGGGCGAGTTTCGCGTTACGGCCGGGGGCGTGGCTGGATGGCCACGTGACGCACGGGCGGGCGCAGGGAGAGCGAGGGTTCGGTCTGGCACTGCGGGCCGGATGGTAAGACCCGGACAACGGCCGTGTGACGGGCGCGCGACGCGCCCATTGGGATTGGGAATCAGGGGGGCATGGCCGTACGTCTGGGTGAACTGCTGCTGCGCGAAAAGCGCATCACGCCCGTCCAACTGCAGGAGGCGCTGGCGCGTCAGCGCTCCAACGGTGGACGGCTGGGCCTGAGCCTCGTCAAGCTGGGCCTTGTCAAAGACGATGAGATTACGCAGGTTCTAAGCCGTCAGTACGGCGTGCCGGCGATCGCGCTCGGCAGTTTCGAGCTGGATCAGGCGGTCGTGCGGCTCGTGCCGGTTGAAACCGCCATCAAGTACTTGGTCATTCCGGTCGCCCGCTCCGGCACCGCGCTGACGCTGGCGATGGCGGACCCCACCAACGTCTTCGCCATGGACGACATCAAGTTCATGACCGGGCTCCAGATCGAGCCGGTGGTGGCGTCGGAAATGGCCCTGCGCGAATCCATTGCGCGTTATTACGGCCGCGGCACGTCAACCGAAGGTGCGACCGCCTCCAGCGAGGCCGTGACACGTGCGCTCGAAGCCCTCAACGGCGAAGATGGCCTGGAGGTTGTGGGGCACGCCGATTCCAGCGACGCCAGCACCCTCGAAGGGCATGAAGCGCCCGTCATCCGGCTGGTCAATGCGTTGATGCTGTCGGCGATCCACCGCGGCGCGAGCGATATTCACCTCGAGCCGTACGAACGCGAAATGCGGATCCGGTTCCGCATCGACGGCGTCTTGCAGCCCGTGCTGGCGCCGGCGTTGAAATATCGCGACGCCATCACGTCGCGCCTGAAAATCATGGCGCAACTCGACATCGCCGAAAAGCGCCTGCCACAGGACGGGCGCATCAAGGCGAGATTCAACGATCAGGGCGTGCCCGGGGAACAACTGGTCCGCGAGATCGATTTTCGCGTGTCGTGCCTGCCCACCTTGTTCGGCGAAAAGATCGTGCTGCGCCTGCTCGACCGCCAGCAACTGCGCCTGGAAATGACGCAATTGGGCTTCGAGGCCAGCGCGCTCGCACGATTTTCCGCCGCGATACGCCGGCCATGGGGGCTCGTCCTGGTGACCGGCCCGACGGGCAGCGGCAAAACCAACACGCTGTACTCGGCGATCTCGCAGCTCAATCAACCCGGCGTCAACATCATGACCGCCGAGGACCCGGTGGAGTTCAACCTGGCCGGCATCAACCAGGTGCAGGTGCGCGACGGGATCGGCCTCACATTCGCGACGGCCCTCCGCTCGTTTCTGCGGCAGGATCCCAACGTCCTGCTCATCGGCGAAATCCGCGACGCGGAGACGGCGGCGATCGCCGTCAAGGCCGCGCTCACCGGCCACATGGTTTTGTCCACCCTGCACACCAACGACGCGCCCAGCACCGTCGGGCGTCTGATCAACATGGGCGTAGACCCGTTCCTTGTGGCCAGTTCACTGCAGCTCATCGTGGCCCAGCGGCTGGTGCGGCGCATCTGCGAACACTGCCGGGAGGCGGACACCCTGCAACCTGGGTTCCTGATTGAAGCAGGGTTTGCACCAGAGGAGGTGTCCACCCTGGTGGTCCAACACGGCCGGGGCTGCTCACGATGCGGCGGCACGGGCTACAAGGGACGCGTGGGCCTGTTCGAAGTCATGTCGTCTTCGGAAGTCATACGGCGACTGATTTTTGAGGCTGCTCCGGTCTCGGAGCTTCGGCGGCAGGCGATGGACGAAGGCATGGTGACGCTGCGGCAGTGCGGGTTGCAGATGGTGCGCCAGGGCTTGACGACCTTGGATGACGTAATCCGGGAGACGGTCGTGTGATGACCTTGCCTGATTTGTTGACGACCACGCTGTCACTTGGGGGGTCGGACCTCCACTTGTCAGTGGACAGCCCGCCGCAGGTGCGCGTGAATAGCTTGCTCCAACGGCTCCCGGAACCGGTGTTGACGCCAGAAGTGACGCAGTCGCTGGTGTACTCGGTGCTGACCGATGCGCAAAAAAAAATTTTTGAGGAAAACTGGGAACAGGATCTCGCATTCGGCCTAAAAGGCGTCGGTCGGTTTCGATGCAACGTGTTCCGTCAGAAGGGCGCCGTGGGCGCAGTATTCCGGTTGATACCCGAGCGCGTTCCGACGCTTGAGGACCTCGGCCTGCCAGCGGTGCTGGCGCAGCTGGCCGACCGGCCCCGCGGACTTGTGCTTGTGACCGGACCGACCGGGTGCGGCAAGTCCACCACACTCGCGGCCATGGTCGATCGCATCAATGCCTCGCGTGCGGCTCACATCATCACGGTCGAAGACCCGATCGAGTACTTGCACGAGCACAAGATGGCGCTGGTGAATCAGCGTGAGTTGCACGCCGATACGAAGTCGTTTGCCAACGCCCTGCGCGGCGCGCTGCGAGAAGACCCCGACGTGGTCCTGGTCGGCGAAATGCGAGACCTGGAAACCATGACGTCGGCGCTGCGACTGGCCGAAACGGGGCATCTCACGCTCGCGACGCTCCACACCAACTCGGCCGCCCAGACCATGACCAGAATCATCGACGCCTTTCCGGCAGAGCAACAGGGGCAAATTCGTGCGCAGCTTTCGCTGGTCCTCGAAGGCATCGTGTGCCAGGCGCTGCTCCCCAAGGCGAATGGCACGGGCCGGGCAGCGGCGCTCGAAATTCTGGTGGCGACACCGGCCATCCGAAACCTGATCCGCGAGGACAAGGTCCACCAAATCTACTCGACCATGCAGTCGGGACAGGACAAGTTCAATATGCAGACCATGAACCAGGCGTTGGCGAAACTGATGATGAGCCGGGTGGTCTCACGTGAGACCGGCCTGGCCGCGTCATCGAATCGGCAAGAACTGCTGCAGATCCTCGAACGCGGACGGGAGAAGGTATGAGCGGCGCAGGGGCAGCGCAGCGCACGGTGTCCGTGGCCACGCCACGGCGTGGGACGGCCGTGGTGGCGAGCAAGCGCGCGCGCAGGGTCCCGGCCAGGAGCCTAGCCGTGTTCACGCGGCAGCTGTCGGTCATGATCGACGCAGGCCTGCCGCTGGTGCAGTGTCTCGAATTGCTGGCCAAGGAAGAGCCGGACAAGCGCCTGGCGGCGGCGGTTCGTGCCGTACGCTCCGACGTGGAGGCCGGTGCATCGCTGGCCGAGGCCATGGCTCGGCAGCCGCATGCCTTCAACCCATTATTTTCCCATATGGTGGCGGCGGGTGAATCGGCAGGTATTCTCGACATTATTTTCAAGCGCCTCTCGACCTACATCGAGAAGCAGGTGAAGTTACAGTCGCAGGTGCGCGCGGCGATGATCTATCCCGCCGCCGTCGTCACCATCGCGGGGATCGTGGTCGCGGTCCTCCTGTGGAAGGTCATTCCGACCTTTGCCTCGCTCTTTGCAGGCCTGGGGGCCAAACTGCCGCTGGCCACCAGGGTCGTGATCCGGGCCAGCGAGTTATTCATCTTCGCGCTGCCGGCGCTGGTTGCGGGCGGTTTTGCCCTTGCGTTTGTCATTCGCCGATACTACGCCACAGAAGCGGGCCGGCCCAAGATTGACGGGGCGTTGCTGCGCGTGCCGCTGCTCGGGCCCATCCTCCGAAAAGTGGCAGTCGCGAGGTTCTGCCGCACGTTGGGCACCCTGATCAGTGCCGGCGTGCCCATTCTGACCGCCCTCGACATCACGGGCCGCACCTCCGGCAACGCCGTCGTGGAGGCCGCAGTCAGACAGGCCCGCATGGGCATTGAGCGCGGTGAAACGATTGCGGCGCCCCTGAGGGCAACCAAGGTGTTCCCGCCGATGGTGGGGCAGATGATCGGCGCAGGTGAAAATACGGGCGCCCTCGATGTCATGCTCGGCAAGATCGCCGAATTTTACGAAGAGGAAGTGGATGCCGCCGTCGCCGGTCTGCTGACCGTGCTGGAGCCTGTGATGATTGCGGTTCTGGGTGTCATCGTGGGCGGCATCATCATTTCGATGTACCTGCCGCTGTTTGAGCTGATCAACCAGATGATGTGACGTGGCGCATGCCGCCGAGGTCCTGACAAATAACAAACCGGGGATGACAAATCTGACGTCGTAACCGGGAGGCTAAGGGCCAAGCCGGAATAAACGGTGTCAGATGTTTACTTTAAGCCTTTAGAATACAGTAGGTTGCAGGGAATCTGGCGCGAGTATTTGGAACTGGCGCCGAAGTTGCTAAAGAGAGTTGACGGATGGTGCCACGGTGAGACTGCTTCATGACGAGGCGGACATGGGGGCTGGTATGGACAAGGGATACAAAATCATGACGGGCAAACGAGACCAGGGTTTTACGCTTATCGAACTGTTGATCGTCGTCGCAATCATCAGCATCATTGCGGCGATCGCGGTGCCAGGCCTGCTGCGCGCACGTATGAGTGGCAACGAGACGTCGGCGCTCGCGTCGCTGAAGGTCGTCAACTCCTCAGAGGTTGCGTATTCGGCCTCCTGCGGCAACAACGGCTACGCGGTCCTCTTCACGACGCTCGCGACGCCTTCGCCGACGATGGGCTTCATCTCGGCAGACCTCGGCGTGCTGGCGCCGGTCAAGAGCGGCTTCAACTTTAGCCTCGCGCCGGGTGCTGGTGCGGTGCCTGGTCCGGCCGATTGCAACACCGTCGCGACCTCGACGGGCTACTACGCAGCGGCCGTTCCGACCGGGTATGGTACGACGGGCAGCAAGTCCTACGCGACCAACGCCGGCAACACGGTGTATCAGGTGTGGGCGGCCGGTGCGCCGACCGAGCCGTTTGGCGCCCCTGCGATTCCGATCGGTTGATCGCTTGAGTTAATGCCGCGGCTCTGGACCTGGGCTTGGCCCCGGCCCAGAGCCGCGAGTTCTTTTTGCAGTCTCTCCTGTGGTACAACACCCGCGTATGACTCCTCGCATCCGGTCTCTGGTGTTGTTGTTTGGTCTCGTAGGGCTGGGGTTCGCCGGCGCATCCGCCTGGGTGCACTACCAGTTGCTGACCGACCCGAGTTACACAAGTTTTTGTGACGTCAACGCCGCGTTCAATTGCTCGCAGGTATACATGAGCCAGTACGGCTCATTCCAGGGCGTATCCACCGCAGTCGGTGGGCTCATCTGGTTTGGCCTGACCGTGGTGCTGGCAGCGTTCGGCGGTGCCCCGGCTCCAGTGGACGCCAAGAGCACCGCGCCCACCAGCCCGGTCGGCGCCTACCTTTTTGCGTGGTCCACTCTTGGCCTCGCGGCGATTCTGTATCTGGCATACGCGTCGTTTTTTATCCTGGGCACTGCGTGCCTGCTCTGCATCGGCACCTACGTCTGTGTCATTGCCATTTTTGTACTTTCCGGCGTGTCGTCGTCGGTCCCTGTGGCGAACCTGCCGGCTCGGCTGGTTGATGATCTCAGGGGCGTCATGAAGAATCCGGCCATGCTGACCGTCGCCGTAGTGTTTCTGGCCGGTGTCGCCAGCACGCTGGCATTTTTCCCGCACGACACCCAGCCTGCCACAGCAGAAGAAGCGGCAGCCCAGGTCAATCAGGCCGCACCGCCTCCGGCTGATCAGGTGCAGGCGTGGCTGCTGGAGTGGGAGAAGGCGCCGCGCGAAGAGACGGGTGTGTCCACCGAAGGGGCCAAAGTGGTGGTCATCAAATTTAATGACTTCCAGTGCCCGTCGTGCCGCGAGGGCTGGGCGTCGCTCAAGCCGGTCATCGATGAGTTCGCCAAGACACACCCGGGACGGGTGAGATACGTGGTCAAGGATTTTCCCCTTGAAGGCGAGTGCAATTTTTCGACGCCCAGCATGAACCACTATGCGTCATGTGAAGCGTCTGCTGCGTTGCGGATGGCGCGCGCCGTCGGCAAGGCCGACGAAATGGAAGCCTGGCTGTTCGCGAATCAGACCCGTCTGGTTGGAGGTGTGGACGTCGTAACCGAAGGACTCAAGGCCGTGACCGGCCTGACCAACTTCGCGGAGCAGTTTCCGCAGATGCTCGTGGCCATCCGTCAGGACGTGTCCGATGGAGTGGCCCTGCGCATTGGTGGAACCCCGACCTACTTCGTCAATGGTGTGAGGCTGACACGCAACCTGCCACCTGCCTACTTCAGGGCCGCCATCGAACATGAGTTGAAGAAGCCCAATTGACGTTGTGTCTGTCGTCCTTCGACTTGACCGTCTGACAAAAGACTTCCCGGTCGGCCTGTTCGGCTGGAACACACAGCGTGCGCTCGACGAAGTCTCGTTCGAGTTGTCGCGTGGCGAAGTGTTCGGCTTGCTGGGACCGAATGGTGCCGGCAAGACCACCACGCTCAAATTGATTATCGGCCTGCTTCGCCCGACCTCGGGGCACGTCACGGTGTTTGGTGGCCTTCCCGGTGATCGCGCGGCGCGCGCGGCTCTGGGGTTTTTGCCCGAGCACCCCGTGTTTTACGACCATCTCACCGCCGAGGAGCTGCTCGCGTATTTTGCCGGCTTGTGTGGAATCTCTGGCGCCGATCGCACCCGGCGCGTGGCCCAGGTGCTTGACGACGTGGGGCTGGGCGACGTACGCCGGCGGCCCATGCGCCAATACTCCAAGGGCATGCTGCAACGGGTCGGCCTGGCGCAGGCCCTGATCAACGAACCGGCGCTTGTGATTCTCGATGAGCCGATGTCGGGGCTTGACCCGATTGGGCGGCGCGAAGTGCGGGAGCTGATCCTAAAACTTCGCGATGCTAGTCGCACCGTGCTCTTCAGTTCACACATTCTGTCGGACGCCGAAACGCTCTGTTCCCGCGTCGCGATCCTGGCCCGCGGCCGTCTCATGGCTAGCGGAGCAGTGGGCGATCTGACCGCCGGCAAGGTGGGTGGGTGGGAAGTGATTGGCGCCAACCTGTCGCCCGCGGCAGTGGCCGCGCTGCAGGCACGTACGACGCGCGCGACCCGTATCGCGCACGGACGCTATACCTTCGAGTTGCGTGAGGGCGAACGCCCCGAGCCGTTCATTGCGGCGATGACCGGGCTGGGCGGCGCGTTGGTCTCGGCGTCACCCACGCGGGCCACGCTGGAAGATGTGTTTGTGGAGCAGGTGTCATGACCCGCGTGCGGCTCGTGGCTTGGCACGTATTCAAGGAAAGTGTGCGTGATCGTGTGCTGTTTGCGATTGCCGGCTTCGCGCTGATCCTGGTCGCAGCGTCGGTACTCATCGGGCAGATTACCGCCGGTCAGGACGTGAGGATCATTAAGGACATCGGGCTGGCCACGCTTGAACTGGCCGGTGTCCTGATGGCGGTGTTTATCGGTGTGGGACTCGTGGCCAGGGAAATCGAACGCCGCAGCGTTTACGCCCTGCTCGCCAAGCCGGTGCACCGGTGGGAGTTTGTGGTGGGCAAGTTCGTCGGGCTGGTGGGCACCATCACCGTCAACCTGCTGTTAATGACTTTCGCGCTATTTCTGCTGCTCGCGTGGATCGCGTGGAAGATGCCCGACCTGGCGCTATTCAAGGCGGTGATCCTGATCCTCGCTGAACTGGCGCTGCTGACGGCCGTGGCGCTGTTCTTTTCCACCTTTTCCTCGAGCGGTATCCTCTCGGCGGGACTGACGTTGGGCGTGTTTGTGGTGGGCCTCTTCAGCGAAGACCTGCGCGGATTCAGCGGCATCGTCAGTTCAGAGACGCTGGCGTCGGTGGTGCGCGCGATCGGCCTGATCGTGCCGGCGTTTTCGGCCTTCGACATCAAGGCGGACGTCGTCAACGGCCGGCCGCCGGTGCCCTGGGCGTATGTGGCGATGACGGTGGCGTATGCCGCGTGTTACGCGGGCGCCCTGGTGGGTGGGGCCGTGGCCATCTTCTCGCGTCGGGAGTTCAGGTGACTCTGTCCGGGAAGGCCATCGGCATGTATCTGGGCGTGGCGGCGGGCATCGGACTCGCGGCCGTCACCCTCGATGCCCGCGACCGGATGTATCCGCGCGAGACGTCGGAGGAGCGGTTGCTGTACTTGACGAACGGTCGGGTCGCGGATCGCCTGGCGCTCTCATTTGATGCCGTGATGGCGGACGTGTACTGGATTCGTACGGTGCAGTACTACGCGGGCCAGCGGAAGTCGCGCAGCTTCAGTGGTGGCTACGAGTTGCTCGACCCGCTGCTAAATTTGACCACGTCGCTGGACCCGTACTTTTCCGTGGCATACCAGTTCGGCGCCATCTTCCTGTCTGAACCGTCGCCTGACGGCGCCGGCCGCACCGACCTGGCGGTCGCATTGCTTGAGAAAGGGCTGCGCGCGGAACCGCGATGGCAGTACGCTCAGGCGCTCGGCTTTGTGCACTATTGGCATCGGCATGACCTGGTGGCCGCGGCGAACGAGTTCAAACGCGCGAGCCTGATGCCGGGCGCACCGCCGTGGCTTGGGCCGCTCGCCGCGAACACGCTGGCGAAGGGCGGCGGCCGCGAAGGCGCGCTCGTGATGTTTACGGAGCTTGCAAAGTCCGAAGAGAAGTGGGTCCGTGAGCTGGCCGAGCGACGTCTTCGTGAACTCCGCCAGGAACTGGGTCGATGACGCCATTCGAACTCGGCGTGCTCTTTGTCGTTGGCTTGATGGTCGGCAGCTTCCTCAATGTTTGCATCGTCAGGCTGCCTGCGGGGATCTCGATTGTCACGCCGCCGTCGCGTTGCCCGAAATGCGCCACACGGCTGGCGTGGCGCGACAACATTCCGGTGCTCAGCTGGCTCTGGCTCAAAGGCAAGTGCCGCGCGTGCCGTGCGCCGATCAGTGGCCGCTATCCGATCATCGAACTTGCCACCGGTGCCGTGTTCCTGCTTCACGGTGTCACGCTGCCGGGGGCGCCGATCGCAGACCCGGCAGTGGCCGTGCAGCTCGCTTCGAGGCTCGTGTTTTCGTCGCTTCTGGTGGCGCTCCTCGTTACCGACCTTGAGACATTCCGGTTGCCAAACCCTTTGACGTATTTCGGCATCGGCGCCGGGATCGCGTTCAGCCTGATCGGTTCTCCAGGGCTGGCGCAGAGCCTGATCGGTGCGGCGGTTGGGGCCAGTGTGCTGCTGCTGATCCGCGCTGCCTGGAAGCTCGCCAGAGGCGTGGATGCGATGGGACTGGGTGACGTAAAGATGCTTGCGATGATTGGCGCCTTCCTGGGCTGGCCACACGTCTGGGCGGTCCTGTTGTGCTCAAGTCTGGTCGGCGCTCTTGTGGGCATCGGCCTCGCCATCGCCGGGCGGGGGACCATGCAGAGCAAGTTGCCGTTCGGGGTGTTTCTGTCGGTGGCGGCGCTGGTGTCGTCGGTCTGGGGCCAGCGCCTGATCGACTGGTACATGGGCACGTTGTCGATCTAGCCATTGCAGTTTTCGCTACGCGGCGGCTGAAGGCCGTTGGCCGTTTTTGCAATATCGCCTGGTCTGTCCCTTCGTTCTTGGCGGCATTTGGTGGTTTCGGGCCGTTGGGCCGGCTGGACCGGGAGTTGCACAGGTCCTGTGCGTGTCCCCACCCTTTTCAAGTCGCGGTTTCACACTCGTTGAAGTTCTGGTCGCCCTGGTGCTGGTCTCGATGCTCGTGGCCGGGGCCATGGGGCTGTTGGCCAAAGCGGCGACTGTGATTCGGCTGGCGCGCGTCAGTACGACGGCGGCACTGCTGGCGATGCAGAAGGTGGAGCAACTTCGCGCCGCGCCTGCCGCGCTCGTGGGGGGCACGCAGCAGGACTACTTCGCGGCCGACAGCAGCGCCTCCATAGCGGCGTCTGCGTTTTTTGTCCGTCGATGGACCGTGACGCCAGGATGGGCAGCGACGGGCGCGTCTTCGGTGGTCGTGGAAGTTCTAGCCGTTGGGCCTGGCCGCCTCGCAGAAGTACAGGCCGTGGTGGGAGGATGACCTCAAAAACGATGACGCGCAACTCGTCCGGATTTACACTTGCCGAACTCATGGTCGCACTGGCCTTGAGTGCGATCGTGGTGTTGGCCGTGGCGGCGCTGGCAGTCACCACGGACCGGTTTGCGCGGTCGCAGTCGCGCCTCATGGACGCGCAACAACGAGCGCGCGTGATCGCCGAGATGCTCGGACGCGATCTGCGCCTGGCGGGCGCAGGACTCGATCGAGGGCCGATGTCGGGTGCCCTTAACCAGGTGTTTACGCCGATGTGGCCACGGCGCGTGGGGCGCGTGCGTCCCGAGGCGGCATCGGTCGTGAGGCCGGATGCGCTCACGCTGGTCTGGGTGCCCGACACCATTGTTCAAACCACGCTCGCTGTTGGCGATGTGCCGTCGCTCGGTCGCATCGTGCTGGCCCCGTGTGTTGGCGGGGCGCTGCCGTGCCAGGTCACACGAGGCGCGACGCTGGCGATCTTCGACGCGCCCGGCCGCGCCGAACTTTTGGGCGTGCTCGACAACGATGTCGGCGGGACGACCGTGCGGCCCCTCGGTGTGCCGGCAGGTGCGTTTGCCGCCGGCTCAACCGTTTCCGAGGTCGTGATTCGGGGGTATTACTTTGACGCAGCGCAGTCGCAACTCCGGTTCTACGACGCCGATAGTACCGATCAGCCCGTGGTGGACGACGTGACGGGCCTGACGTTTGAGTATTTCGGCGACCCGGCACCTCCGCAGCTACCGCGCCCCGACCCGGGTGTCGAAAATTGTCTCTTCGACATGGCCGGAACCTGGCGCGGCGGCGTCACACTCACAGCCAACAGCGATGGGCTGGCCGCGCTACCGCTGGCGATGTTTCAGGACGGACCGTGGTGCAGCGCAGGGGGCACTAGTTTTGACGCCGACCTCCTGCGGGTACGGCGCATCCGTGTGCTGGTGCGCCTGCGGGCCTCGGGCCCACGTGACCCGCGTCCCGACTACCGGGCGGTGTTTGATGTCTCGCCGCCAAACCTGTCGCGGACCGGCCCGGGCGGAGGGCCGGGTGGGGCATGGTGATGATGGTGCTGTTGCTCACCGTGTGCGTGGCCTCGCTCAGCGGCGGCCTGGCCCTGCTGGGTTACACCGAGGGCCGGATCGCGGGCGCGCATCTCAAGGCGGTGAAAACGTCCTATGCGGCGAACGCCGCCGTGCACCTGGGCATTGATGCGGTGGCGCGGTTACCGCAATCCGCACTGTGGCCCTCAACGGGCACCGCCGCGGCGCTGGGGGCTACAGCGCCGGTCATGGCCATCGCGCCTGGAGAAATTGTGGACCTCGACGCCCGCACCGCTGAGCTCGACCGGGACGCAGTCCGTCGGTGGCCACTGGGGCCCGACACGCCCCGATGGCGGCTGGTCGCCTGGGGCCGGGTTCCGCAGGCGCCGGCCTCGTCGATGCGCATCGCCATCTGGATCGCAGACGATGTGATGGACGGGGATGGAACACCAGGCACGGACTTCAACGGAATGCTGATGATCCGGGGCGAGGCGTTTGCACAAGGGGGAGCGGCTCGCGCCGTCGTGGCGCACATTCGGCGAGAAGCTGGGCTGGTCAGGATCGTGTCATGGAGGGAGGAGTAAACGTGTCGATACTCGTCATTGTTGCGCTCATGCAGGCCTTTCTGGCCGCCTGGAATGCTCCACCTGCCAGCCTGGGTGAGCTGGCGCTGCGTGAAGCCGTGCGACGCGCTGCGACACCGGCCTCGACGCGGGTCCTGACCGCGGAAGATCTGAGTCCCGTGCCTGAGCGCCCACTGCCTCCCGTGCTGCCGCCGGTCGTGATGCCCGTGGGCAGGAGTGACCAGACGATCAACCCGGTAGCGCCTGCCGAGAAAGTGGAAACGGTCGAAAAGAATGAAACGTGGTGGCGCGCCCGCATGGTCAAGGCACGCGCCGACCTGGAGCGCGACCGTGTGATCATGGCGGCCCTTGAAACTCGTGTGAATGGCCTGACCCGTGATGTGGCCAGTCGCGACGCGCCCGGACAGCGCGCTGCGCTCGTGGCCGAACGTGAGCGCACGCTTGCCGACCTTAAGCGCATGCGCAAGCAGGTGACAGAGGGCGTCACCGCCATCAGCGACATTGAGGACGAGGCGCGCCGTGAGGGTGTGCCGCCCGGGTGGCTTCGCGGCGGCGGGTCACAGGCGGGACTCTAGCGAATCCCGATGATCCGGAGCGCGGCCCGCAGCTCTTTCGGTGTCACGTCCGAGACGACTGAAGTGACCCCAAGTCGGATCGGCAGCACGAAGTGCAGGGTGCCCTTCGACACTTTTTTGTCGCTCTGCATGGCGTCCAGTGCATCGGAGGCCTTGAGTCCGGCGGTTGACGGCAATGGGCCCATGCGGCCCATGATGGTCGTGAGCGCGTCCATGTCTTCGGCCGGAAAAATCCCGCGCCTGGCCGAGAGCGCCGCCGCGGCGAGCATGCCGTAGCCCACGGCTTCGCCATGCAGGAATCGGCGATACCGGCTGATAGCTTCCAGCGCATGCCCGACGGTGTGCCCGAAGTTCAGCGTGCGGCGCAGTCCCTGCTCGCGCTCATCGGCCATCACCACCACGGCTTTCATGCGGCAGCAGTCCGCGATGAGCGGCGTCAGCACCTCCGGGTCTTTGTTGAAGATGGCGGACAGGTGCGCTGAGATGTAATCGAAGAGCGGTCGCGAACTGATGACGCCGTATTTGACGGCCTCGTACAGCCCGGCACGAAACTCGCGGCGCGGCAAGGTCGCCAGCAGTTCCGGATCACAGAGCACCAGTGACGGCGCGTGGAAGGCGCCCACCATGTTCTTGCCGGCCGGCAGGTTGACCCCGACTTTTCCACCGATCGCACTATCCACCTGCGAGAGGAGCGTGGTCGGAATCTGCACAAGACGGAGGCCGCGCAGATACGTGGCCGCGGCGAAGCCGGCCGCATCACCGACGACACCACCACCGAATCCGATGACAATCGCGGACCTGTCGATCCGGCGCTCAAAAAGGCCATCGTACAGGCGCGCGACGGTCGTCAGTTGTTTGGCTTTTTCACCGTCGGGGATCAGCAACGGCGGGTGTCCGCCGAGCACGTCCTGCATGCGGGCACTGTGCTGCCGCCACACTGGCGGACAACTCACAACTGTGGTGGTGCCGACGAGGCGGTGCTCGGCTAGCATCGGACCGACCTGGCGTGTCAGCGCGGCCCCGATGAGTACGGGATACGAACCCCCCGCATGTGTGACGTCCAGCCGAATGACAGCCATCGCTCGTCGTGTAGGATAGCAGGAGCCAAGAGGTGCACTTGTCAGAGCAGAAAAAAGATGCGTTTGTCACCGAAATTACTCCGCAATCCGAGGATTTCTCGCGGTGGTACCTCGATGTAGTGCGCCGCGCCGAACTGGCCGACTACTCGCCCGTGAAGGGGTGCATGGTCATTCGTCCGTACGGATATGCCATCTGGGAGAACATCCAGCGGCTGCTCGATGGCCGGTTCAAGGCGACCGGGCATGTGAACGCCTACTTCCCGCTGTTTATTCCAGAGAGCCTCCTGATGAAGGAGAAGGAACACGTGGAAGGGTTCGCTCCGCAGGTGGCATGGGTGACGCGCGGCGGCGATGAAGAACTCGAAGAGCGCCTGATCGTGCGCCCGACATCAGAAGTTATCGTCGGGACCATGTACGCCAAGTGGGTGAAGTCATGGCGCGATCTGCCGGTGCTGATCAACCAGTGGGCCAATGTGGTGCGCTGGGAAAAAGTGACGCGCCCGTTTCTGCGCACGACCGAGTTCCTGTGGCAGGAGGGGCATACGGCCCACGAAACCGCCGACGAGGCGGAAGAGGAGACGTTAAAGATCCTCGCGCTGTACAAAGAGTTCGCCGAGCGCGAGTTGGCGATGCCGGTGGTGGACGGCATGAAGAGCGATAGTGAGAAGTTTGCTGGCGCCTCCCATACGTTTTCGATTGAGGCGCTGATGGGCGACGGCCGCGCGTTGCAGGCCGGCACCTCGCACAACCTTGGGCAGAACTTCGCGAAGGCGTTCGAGATCCAGTTTCAGGGGCGCGACAAGACCATCCAGCACGCCTGGACGACCTCGTGGGGTGTCTCAACACGCCTCATCGGGGCGCTCATCATGACCCATGGCGACGACAGCGGGTTGGTGCTGCCGCCGGCAGTGGCACCGCATCAGGTGGTGATCGTGCCGATCCCCCGGGGCAATTGGAAAGAGACCGTGCTGCCGACGTGTGAGGCCATTCGGGATCAACTGACGGCCATCGGCGTGCGGGTGAAGCTGGACGCGACCGAGGAGAACTCGCCCGGCTGGAAATACGCCGAGTGGGAACTGCGCGGTGTTCCGCTGCGTCTGGAGGTGGGGCCCAAAGATATCGAGAAGGGGGCCGTCTTCTCGGCGCGGCGTGATACGCGCGAGAAGGCATCGATCCCGATGGCGGCACTGACGCAGCGCGTGCCTGCGCTGCTGCAAGCCATCCAGGACAACCTCTTCGCGCGGGCGCTGGAGTTCCGTCAGACGCACACGTCGGAAGCGGCCACGTGGGCCGAATTTGCTGCGGCGATGGAAGGGCGGCCCGGGTTTGTCATGGCGAACTGGTGCGGCAGCGCGGCGTGTGAAGCAACCATCAAGGCGGAAACACAGGCCACGTTGCGCAACATTCCCATGGGGTCTCCACGAGTGGAGGGCCGCTGCGTCAAGTGTGATGGCCCATCCACCGTGAAGGCATGGTTCGCAAAGGCGTACTGACGTGCGCCATGTCGCACTGCTGCGCGGCATCAATGTGGGTGGCAAGCGGCTGGCGATGGCGGACCTGCGTCGGATTGCCGAGTCGCTCGGCTGGCGCGATGTCGCCACGGTGCTTGCCACCGGCAAGCTGATCTTCACGCCCGCGCGCCGGACGGCAAATACGGCGCTGCCGCGGCCTGCCTCGAGCGGGCGTTGCTCGACGAGCTGAGCCTGCTGGTGCGCGTGGTGGTGTTGGAGGCCGCCCACGTGGAGACCGTGACCCGCCGACCGCCGTTTGGGTCGAAAGCCAATAACCGCTCTAGGCTGCTGGTGTCAGCGTCGCTGGATGGCAAGGCTCGCCTCGCCCTGGCGCCGCTGAGGAAAGTTGACTGGTCGCCCGGAGGCCCTCGCCCTCGGGACGCATGCCGCCTCTCTGTGGTGTTCCGACGGCATCCTGGCCCCCCCCTATCTCTTCGCCCTTGCGACCAGGACGCCGGCCGACGGCCAGCGCTCGAGGATCTGTTTCAGCACGGCGTGACGCCTCGTGAGCTGTTCGCGCGCGACGATCGCACCGAAGGCCTCGGCCAGATGGTCGCGCCACCATCGGTCAGGCGCGGCTGAATCCACCCACGCTCGCGCAAGCGGCATCAGGCACGACGTATCGCCGACCACGGCCGCCGCTGAAAGAAAGCCTACAGGCAGCAGGGTGGTGGCGCCCTCCAGGGCTTCGCGCAGGTCGTACAGCGCCAGCCGGCTTCCGCGGGCCGCCAGATGTTGGTGCAGCACGCCCCGGACGACCGCCCATTGTCCTCGCGCCTCCGCGTCCGGTGCCTGCTCCTGACGGCTCCGAACTATTTCCACCGCGCGTTTCAAGGTGGCCAGCGGCGCCCGTTCGCCGTCTTCGCGAGCCACGGCCGCCACCACGGCCGGGTCGACTGGCAAGTCGCGCGCCACGAGGGTCTCGAGTGGCTCCACAGCGCCCGCCTGGCGCCGCGTTACTCGAGCAACCACTTTGGAGGCCGGGTCCTTCGCCAACGCCTCGTAGATGGGCTTCAGGAGCTTTTCAGGCTGGCCGTCGAGCGCGGCCAGCGCGGCCAGCCGAACGGCGGTGGACGACCCACCCGAAAGTGCGGTGGCGGCCAGGTGGTCAAACGCCCGGGTGCCTCTGGCGTCCTTTTCGCGCGCGACCTGTCCCACCACGCCAATCGCGGCGACGGCCACCGCTTCCACAGGTCCCCCCACCGCCGAGAGCGCCGCTGACAGCGCGCGGCCATCGCCGATGGCTTCGAGCGCCTCGAATGCCGCCACACGTGCCCCGATGGGCTGCTCGATGTTGTTTGCCACCACCAAGAGGGGCGTGGTGGCTCGCTGGCCGATCACCGCGAGGCGCGCCAATGCCATCTCCCGGCGTTGGCTGTCACTTCCGGCCAACTCCGCGATCAGGCGTAAGACGTCGGCGGCCGATGACTGGCGAATGGACAAACGAGGGGCGTGGCTACTGGAGCCGCACCACGAGCGCCGCACGGCGATTGAGCCGGCGGGTTTCCTCCCGGGCGTTGTCGTACTTCGGCCGTTCTTCACCGAAGCTGACAATCCGCAGGCGATCCGGGCTGACACCGCGTGAGTTCAGGTAGCTGCGGACAGCCGTGGCACGACGTTCGCCGAGGGCGAGGTTGTATTCGGACGTGCCGACGTTGCAGGTGTGGCCTTCGATTTCCAGGCGTAGGTTCGGATTCGCCTGCATGGCGGTGATCGCCTCATCGAGGATTGTGAGGGCGTCGGCCCGCAGCGAGAACTGGTCGAACTCGAAGTGGACGTCCTCAAACACGAAGTCCTTGGCCGCCGGCTGCACCACCTGGATGGTGACCGAGGCCGAGGCTGTGGTACCGCGGCTGTCGGTCACGGTGATGGTCACCGAGACCGGGCCGACCACCATGGGGGCGGTCCAGGGTGACCGGCGATTCGCGGGCGTCGAAAACGTACCGGCGTTAGTCGTCCAGCGATAGGTCAGGGCATCGCCGTCGGGGTCCTGCGCGTCGGCCGACACAGTCGAGACCGTGCCCACTTCCACCGTGCAGGGGTCGCAGGCCGCGGTCACAGTCGGGGGACGGTTGGCCGGCTGCACTTTCGCAGCGGCTGCCGCGGCCGCGGCGGCGCGTTCGTCGGCGGCACGACGGGCGGCGTCCTCCGCGGCCCGCGCTGCAGCAGCTGCGGCCACTTCATCACGGGCCCCCGGGTGGTAGCCGATACGAATCTGAATGCCAACCGCATCGCCGCCGTTGTCCCCAAAGCTTGAGCAGGTCACTGATGCGATGGGGCAGCGCGCATTGCTGCGCGCGTCGGTCGTCCCCGACCAATTCAGGCCGCCACCGATGAAGAAGCCCGAAGACGCCTGCCACGTGACCCCCACCGCCGCGAACACCGGGGTCGCCAGGCTGGTGGACGTGGGCGCAACTGAACCGTCAACGCCGGTGAAGTTGGCCGGCGCAAGAACGACGTTGTCCAGATACTTTTCGCCGGTGAGTTCCGCGGTGAAACGCAGGTGTGAGTTGGCCGGGAAGCCGATGCCCAGGCCCCAGCGGATGCCATTGGTCAGGTCGAAGCCGGCCGGGTCGCCGCGGAAGATGGCGCCACCAAAAGCCGACAGTTCGATCACACGAAACTGCTTGCTGAGGATGCCGTCAACCGTGAAGTCGGATTCGCCGGTCGACGCGCCCAATTCGTCATCGCCCGTGGGCAGCTTCGCCGTGCCACGCACCGCGAACCCCAGGGCCGCGCTGTCGCTCTGCGAGATAATCGCGATCTTGGCGCCCACGCGCAGGTCGCCGCGGCCGTTCCCAATCCACCCCTGTCGCACCAGTGGAAACTCATTCACGACGCCGCCGCCAGCGCCCGAGGGCGCCCCGGTCGGGCTGACGAAGAACAGGGGCCGGGTGTCGCGGTCGATTCTGGTGACCGTGGTGTAACTGCCGAACACTTCGGTGCGGTTGCCCAGGCCCACAGCAAAAGACGCTGGGAACTTGGAGGCGTCGGTGAACCCCTGTCCGTAGTCGGCGTTTTCGCGGTAGAAGCTGACCGACCATTTCTTGTGCGGCAGCACCTGAGCGGTTGGCACAAACCAGAGTCCGGTGTCGCCGCTCACGCTGACCGTGGCCATCCGCGTGTCCGTCTGGGCGGCCGGCTGTGACTGGGGCGGCGTAGTCTGTCCTGAGGCCGGGATGACCGTCGCCAGTATTGCCCCCGTCACCCACACTCCCACCAGTCGCTTCATCGTAGTCATTTTGTTGTCCCTGAGTCGAGAAAGATAGTCCCTGCCGGGAACCGTACCCGTCACACCTCGGCAATGGTACACCCGAACACGGCCAAGTCAATGAATTGAGTCCGGTTCCGGGTCGCTGCGGTATACTGAGGCTTCATCGGTTTCTAGGGAGGTAACGCTCATGTTTGGGTCGATCGGTATGCCCGAACTCATCATCATTTTCACCGTGGCACTGATCGTGTTCGGCCCCCGCAAGTTGCCTGAGCTTGGCCGGTCGCTCGGCAAGAGCCTGCAGGAGTTCAAGCGGGCGTCGAACGAGCTCAAGCACACGCTGGACGAGGAGATTTCGCTCGAAGACCGGCAGCGCTCCGCACAGAAGCCGGCCACGGTGGCGGTGCTTGAGGCCCCGTCGGCGACCGGTCCCGCCACGATCGATGTGCCGACCGAACCCGAGACAATCGCTCGCGGCGAGCAGCACAACTAAGTGGAGGAAGACGACCTCACGCCGGACGCGCCCGGCCGCATGAGCTTCCTCGATCACCTCGACGAGCTGCGCCGCCGGATTCTCTACACTGTCTACTCCGTCCTCGCTGCCGGGATCGTCGCATTCGCGTTCATCAATCGCATTCTGGAAGAGGTGACCCGGCCGATGCTTGCCGTGTTGCCCAGCGGCACGCTGCTGGGCACCGAAGCGCTTGACCCGATCATGATTTACTTCAAGGCAGGGCTTCTGGTGGCGGTCATCATCGCGTCGCCGTTGATCCTCCTTCAGGTCTGGTACTTCATCGCGCCGGGTTTGTATTCCAAGGAAAAGCGGATGGCGGTGCCATTCGTATTGACGTCCACGGCCCTGTTCCTGACAGGCGCTTACTTCGGACACGCCATCGCGTTTCGGGTGACCTGGGAGTTTCTCGCCAAGTTCAACCCGCCGTACATGAACTGGACGCCCACCTGGACGTCTGCATTTTCGCTGTATCTGCGGATGGTCCTCGGGCTCGGGTTGATTTTCCAGATGCCGGTCGTGATTTTCGTGCTCACGCGATTCGGGATTGTCTCGGCGAAGTTCCTGATCAAGAACTTCAAGTACGCCGTCCTGATCATCCTCATCGTGGCGGCCGTGGCCAGCCCCGGACAGGACCCCGCCAGCCAGATGCTGTTTGCGGCGCCAATGCTGGTCCTGTACGTCATCAGCATCGGGGTGGCATGGCTCTTTGGGAAGAAAAAACCCGTCGAAACGGCCGAGCTATAACGTCCGTCCCTCTGCTACCATTGCCATTATTTATGCGAAATTCAGGCGTGCCTGCGGCAGCAGTGGTGGTGGTGATCGCGGCATTGGCTGGTGGCCTGCTCGGCCGTAGTGTCGGCGCGCGTGGCGCCGGCGCCACCGCCGACCGCGTGACCGAACGGTATCGTATGTTCTCGGCCGCGCTCGCGGCGGTGGAACGCGACTTCGTCGTCGAGACGGCATCCGACGACCTCGTCTACGGCGCCATCGACGGGATGCTGCGGACGCTGGATCCGCATTCCAGTTTTCTTGAGCCCCAGGCGTATGCGCGGATGCGCGAGCGTCAGGAGGGCGTGTACTACGGCCTCGGCCTGAGCATCGTCGTCGTGAACGACGACATCACCGTGACCAACCTGTTTGAGGACACGCCGGCGTACCGCGCGGGCATCCGGCGCGGCGACGTCATTGCGATCATCAAGGGCAAAAGCGCCAAGGGATGGACCAGCGAGCAGGCGGTGAAGGAACTGCGTGGGGCAAGGGGAACATCGGTGGAGATTTCCATTCGCCGGCTCGATCAGTTGATTCCGCTGACTGTTGGACGCGACGAAATCAACATCACGACCGTGCGCACGGCGTTCATGATTGCGCCGGGTACGGGCTACATCCGCCTTCAGGATTTCTCGGAGACGACCGATCGCGAACTCGGCGCTGCGCTCACCAAGCTGCGCGGTGAAGGCCTGCAGCGGCTGGTGCTCGACCTGCGCGACAATCCCGGCGGGCCGCTCGAACAGGCGATCGCCGTGTCCAACCGGTTCCTGAAGCGCGGGCAGATGATCGTGTATACCCGCGGCCGCGTGCAGAATTCGGACGAGGACTACTTGGCACTGGAGCAGGGCGACACCACAACGCCACTGGTGGTGCTGGTGAATCGCAGCAGCGCCAGCGCCTCTGAGATTGTGGCGGGCGCGATGCAGGATCACGATCGCGCGATCGTGGCCGGCGAGGCGACATTTGGCAAGGCGCTCGTGCAGTCGGTGTTCCGGATCAGTAACGGTGCCGGACTCGCGCTCACCACCGGCCGCTATTACACTCCAAGCGGCCGCATGATTCAGCGTCCCTGGGACGGCACGTTCGACGAATACCTCAATTACTCACAGCGCGATCAGGTAGAGACGCGCGAACACGCCGCAGGCGAGCTGAAGTACACCGACGCCGGTCGTAAGGTGTACGGCGGCGGCGGCATTGAGCCGGATCACTTCAAACTTGGACCAGTCGAGGGCTTCAATCCCACCCGGTTTTCACGGATGTTGCTGGCGCGCGGGTTTTTCGTCGGGTTCGCCGAGTCGTTCACCGGCGAAGGCGATACACGCCCTGCGGCGGCGCCCGCGGCCAAACACAAGGTGGCGCGCGGCTTCGAAGTCACACCGGTCATTTTGGCGGAATTCGCCGACTACATTGCCGCCCAGCGCGTGAAGGTGGATACCGCCGCGCTTGAGGCCGATGCCGCGTTCATCAGCGCGATGATTCACTACGACGTGGATCTCGACCTTTTCGGCGTCGAGGAAGCGCGCCGCAATCTGTCCAAAGTCGATCCCCAGGCGCAGTTCGCGTTGACGTTCTTCGACGAAGCACACCGCCTGATCGCCTCGGGCGCCAGAACCGCAAAGGCCGGGAAGACCCCCTAACACATGCGTTTGTCGCGACTGCACATTCACGGATTCAAGAGCTTTGCCGACCGCGCCGAGTTGTCATTTGACGATGGCGTCACTGCCATCGTCGGCCCGAACGGCTGTGGGAAGAGCAATGTCGTAGACGCCATCACGTGGGTCCTCGGCGAACAAAGCGCCAAGAGCCTGCGCGGTGAACGTATGGAGGACATCATGTTCAGCGGCAGCGATGGGCGAAAGCCAACCGCGTCCGCCGAAGTACGCCTGCGCCTGGCCAACGTCGCGCAGGCGGCGATGATCGCGTCCACAGAAATCGGCGGCGACGGCGTGATTGATCCGGCGCTCGGGCAGAATGGCCAACTGCCGTTCGTGACACGCGACGTCGAAATCGGTCGTCGGTTATACCGCTCGGGCGAAAGCGAATACCTCATTGATGGGGAGGTGTGCCGTCTGCGCGACGTGCACGACCTGCTCATGGACTCAGGCCTGGGCATCAAGGCGTATGCCGTGATCGAGCAGGGCAAGATTGGTCAGATTCTGTCGGCGCGTCCAGCCGAACGCCGGGCACTGATCGAAGAGGCGGCGGGTGTCACCAAGTACAAGTCGCGGCGGCATTCTGCCGAACTCAAACTCGACGCTGCCCGCCACAACCTGATGCGGGTAGACGACATCATTTTTGAAGTCGAGAAACAGCGCGGTGCCTTGAAGCGCCAGGCCGCCCGCGCCCGCCGGTACAAGCGCCTGCGGGAAGAATTGCGGCGCTGGGAGCAGGTGCAGTTCGCGCATCGCCAGGCCACGCTGGCACGCGAAATCGACGTGGCCGAAACGCGCCTGTCGGACGCGCGGACCCGGGAGACGTCGGCGGCCGCCCGTGTGGTGGAATTCGAATCCGGGCTTGAAGCCCTGAGACTCGAATTGACAAATGCCGAGCAACGCGCCACCGAAACGCGCGAGCAGGCGCATCAGCGCGAACTCGAGATCGGCCGTCGCCAGCAACAGGTCACGTTTGAAAAGCAACAGGTGGAAGACCTCGGGCTTCGCCTGACGCAGTTCGATGCGGAAGTGTGCGACCTCGGCGCACGCCGTGGTCCAGCGCACGTTGCGTTTGAGGCGCAGAAGACCGTCATCGACCGCGCGCGTCTGTCGTTGCAGGAGGCTCAGGGCACCGTGTTCGCCTGCGAGCAGGAGTACCAGCGAGCGCTCGCCACCGTGCAGGGCGTGGAATACGATGCGGACCAGACGCGGGCGGCCGTTATGGCCGCCGCGACTACGCTCACCGCGTTGCGCCAGGCGCGTGATAACGCCACGGCCGCCCGCGACCGTATTGCGCAGGATCGCAGCCGTTTTGAAGTGGAACTGCGCGACCTGCAGCAGGAACTCGATCGCGCCACTCGTGATCGATCCGACGGTGAAGCCGCGCTCGCGGATGCGCGCACCGCGTCCGAGCGTGCCCTTCAGGCTCGCACCGCCGCCGAGGCCGCTCTGGCAGACGCCCGCGGTAAGCGCGACCGCCTCTCACAGGTCTTGAGCTCCGCCCATCGCGAACTGGCGGGACTCGAAGCCCGCCTGCACTCGATCAGCGAGGTCGATCGCCAGCGCACGACGTTTGGTGACGCGGCTCGCTTCCTCCTCGCCGAAGCGCCCGAGAGCGTGGGACAACACGGCGCGTTTGCCGATCACCTTCGCGTCGAACCATCGTTTGAGCGCGCCGTGGGCGCGCTCCTCGGCGATTTGCTTCAGCACGTCGTGGTGGATCGAGCTGATCAGGTGAACCAGGCGCTGGCGCACCTGGAAGAACGGCGGGCCGGCCGTTGTGGCTTCCTCGTGCTTGACGATGCCAGGGCCGCCGCACCAAGGGTGTCTCCGGTCCTCCCGCCGGGCGCCCGCGCGTTGCGCGACGTGGTGCAGGCCACGGGACCGTACGCCAACCTCATCGCGCGTGCCATTCCGGATGCGTTCGTCGTTGAGACATTTGCCCAGGCACAGGCGCTCGCGCTCGCGACGGATCTCCCCGTTGCCACTGTTGGTGGAGATGTCTTTCGCGGGTCAGGCCTCGTCGAAGGCGGCGCCACGGGCGGCGCGCTGGGTATCCTCGAAATTCGCGCAGAGGCCCAGGCGCTGCGTACGCAGGTATCGGCCGTCGAAGCGATCGCGCACCGGGGCGCCAACGACGTCACGGGGTCTGAACTCGACATCTACAACGGTGAGGCCGAGGTCGCGTCCACGCAGGTGGCGCTGCACGATCTTGAAAAAGCCATCGTGTCGCACGAGGGGCGGTTGGCGCGCGCCGTTGACGAAGTCACGCGCGGGTCGCGACGCATTGAGTTGGTGACCACCGAGCGACGCCGCAGCGAAGAGGACGAGCAGGCGGCCGAAGGACGTCGCGAGGCCTCAGCGCTCGCGATTGTGGCGTATGAGTCAGGCCAGTTGCAGGCCGAGCAGTCCATCGGCTCGGTCATGGCGCGTCTGGAAGCCGCCCGAACGGACGCCGAAGTGCACGTCCGGCGCGTGAGCCAGGCCCGGGCGGAGCAGTCCACCATCACGGAGCGCGTGCAGTCGCTCGAAGCGGAAGGCCGCCGCCTGGAAGAGGCCGCCGCCGAACTCGAAACGCGCCTCACTGCGCGGCGCGATGAACTCGAGCGTACGACAGCGCACCGCGAACAACTCCGTGCGTCCATCGTCGAAATCGAGCGGTCCCTTGACGAGAACGTACATGCGCTTGAGGCGCTGCGTACCGACATGCGACGTCTTGATGAGGAGGTCACGGGCTTCCGCGGCCGGTTCGGTGACAAAGAGCACGACATTCGCTCAGGGCGGCACGCCCTGGAAGCCGTGCGCACGGAGGTCATGCAGTCGGAGGTGGCCCGTGCCACCGTGCACGCCGACCTCACGCACCTGGCGGCGGCCTGCCTCGAAGCCGTCAACCTGCCCTTGGGGGACGTGGTGGTCGAGGTCGCGCGTATGGAGCGCGATGGAGAGCTCGCGGCGCCCGCCAAACGGCTGGCCGCAGCATTCGCGCTTGATGCCGATGAAGAGACGCCTGAAGGCGCAGAGACGCTCGAAGGCGCAGTGGTCCCCGATGACGTAGTGGCCCTAGGGCCCGCCGGGAGCTCGGACACTCCGGTCGCCGCACTGCTGCCCGATGACGTCATCGCCGACCTGCATCAAAAGCTTGACAAGCTCGGGCCTGTCAACATGATGGCTATCGAGCAGTTCGATGAACTTGAAACCCGTCACGTCTTCCTGACCACCCAACGCAAGGACCTGCTCGATTCCATCGCGCAGACCAGCGAGGCGATTAAGAAAATCGATGTGACCACGAGGGAACGCTTCCAGGAAGCCTTCACCACGATCAACACCTACTTTGAAGGCACCTTCACCACGCTGTTTGGCGGAGGGCGCGCCGGCCTGGTGTTGATCGATCTCGACAACCAGGTGGAGAGCGGAATCGACATCATCGCGCAACCGCCGGGCAAACGGCTACAGAACGTGCAGCTTCTGTCGGGCGGCGAAAAAGCGATGACGGCAATGGCGCTCATGTTCGCGGTCTTCAAGTACCGGCCCAGCCCTTTCTGTCTGCTCGACGAAATCGACGCGCCGCTTGACGACGCGAACATCGGCAGGTTCGTCGAGATGCTGCAGGGCATGCAGGCGCACACGCAGTTCATCCTCATCACCCATAACCGGAAAACGATGGAGATCGCTGACCGCCTCTACGGCGTGACGATGGAAGAGCCGGGCGTGTCGAAGCTGATCTCCGTCCAGTTGAATTGAACGAGTCCAAGGCCACCCGATACCAGCGCTTGCGCCGCCGCGCGCAACTGATCAGCGCGGCCACAGGCGCGGCGCTACTGCTGCTGGTTGCCCTGACCCCTGGCGCCCAGTGGCTGGCTCGCGTCGCCGCCAACCAGGCGCTGGCCTGGCCGGCCAGCCTGCAGCCCGCCATCGCCCTGAGCCTGTTTGTGGGCGCCCTCGTGCTCGCTGCCGAAGCGGTGGCATTCCCCGTCTCTCTCTACGCGGCCACTCGCGGACGGCGGCGTTCCTCACAGACGAGGGTGGACGTCCGGAGCGTGATGGCCTCGCAAGCGCGTGACGCCGTGGTGGGTGCGGTAGTCGTTATTGGTGTGGTCGCAGTACTCCGCGTCGCGATGGGGGCAGCCGGTGGATGGTGGTGGGCTGTCGCCAGCGCCCTGCTGGCCGGCGCCAGTCTGGTGGCGATGCGCCTGATTGGCCGGGGGCTCACCGCGACGGGGCAGACGCTGGCCCTCGCGCGTCCCGCGCTGTCGGAAGCGCTGACGGCCCTAGTCGCCCGGATCGGCGGCGGGTTGGTGGACGTACGTGAGTGGACCTCCCCCGACGCCGGCGGCGCGCGCGCGGTGGTCACTGGAGTGGGTGGCGCCGGACACGTGCTGCTCGGCCGCGATATGGTCCGTGACTGGGCCGATGACGAAGTTGTCGTGGTTGTGGCTCACGAGCTTTCGCACCATGTGCACCACGATCTCGCTCGCACGGTAGCGCTGGATGCGTCGCTGTGGTGTGCGGCGCTCTGGTGTGCCGACCGCGTGGTCGTCCTGTGGGGCGGCAGGGTCGGGCTGCAGGGCGTAATGGATCTTGCGGCGTTGCCGATGCTGGCACTGGCGGCAGGCGCGGTGTGGGGGCTGGTGCGGCCCCTGCGACTCGCGCAATCGCGCGCACACGAGCGGAGGGCCGATCGGTTTGCTTTGGAACAAACAGGAAACGCGGAAGCGTTTGGCCGCGCGCTCAGGCGCCTCGGTGAGCAGCATCTGGCCGAAGAGCGTCCCTCACGCTGGACGCGCTGGCTCTTTCATCGGCATCCGCCGTTGGATGAGCGGTTGGCGCTGGGCCGGGATTTCAGCGCGCGACGACAATGAGCGCGCCGACCATGCCGCGCTCCCGGCAACTGTCATTGGTCATCGAACAGTAGAACTCGAAGCGGCCCGCCCTCTCGGCGCGGAACTCGAATACCACGTCACGCCCGGGTTCCACCCGTTTCTGGATGCGGTAGTCGGGCAAGGTGAAGCTGTGGGGAATATCCTCGGACGACAGCGTGATACGCACGAGATCGTCCTGACTGATCCTGATCTCCTGCACGTCGGTCCCTGACACGGTGAACCGGAACTGTTTTGCCGAGACGTTGAAATCGCGCTTGGTCTGGGCGACCATGCCCACGCCGACCGAGACGCACAACAGCAGGACAACCCCGAGCACTGCCTGCACACGACACAGCCCGCAGGCCGTGTAAGGACGATTGTTCACCATGGCACCCTCCATCACACCGGGCTAGGCGGTGCTCCCCGACTATCGGCCGGACTGTTTGCTCGTCCGAGCAAGTATCGCACAACGGTGCAGTGCGATGTGATTGCGCGGTCGATAGCGTGCCACGAGGGTGTCTCTGGGATCCGGTGGCCAGCGCATCGCGCTGGCGCGGACGGCACTGGCGTGTTGCCGGTGTATTTCACTGTGCGCACCGTTGAGGCAGACGGCGAGCGACGCGAACTGTTCGCTGAAGAGCCGGACGCCGTCGCGAGGGACGTGAAGGAGGGGGCGTCACCGCCAACCAGAGCGTGTGCCGCCGGCCATCACTGTGACGCGGTTCTCCAGGTCGTAGCGGCCGTCGATCGTGCCGATCATGGCTATAACCAGCCGTACCTCCAGCAGGGCGCGGGTCAGTTGCGCAAACTGGCCCGCGCCTGGTCGTGGGTCATCTCTGACGGATTCGGGCAGTATTCCTAGGAACGGCTCTTCAACGACGTGGTGTCTCGCGACTCGGATGGCCCCGGCATCATCGAGCGCCTGCCTCGTTTCGAATGGATGTTGCTGCATCCGTCAATGGCGCTTGCGATATCCGACCTAAAGGAACTGCGCACGAGCTGCGGGCAGACCGCGTTTGTGATCGAGCCAGTCGAGTTTATTCGTCATCGATTCAAGCGCGACGAAGAGAAGGACTCGTGTTGGGGCACCTCGGCGGTTCTGGTCGCGACCGAAAACTAGCTGCCAGCCGTCGGCGGTCTCCTGCGTTTCAACAGATATTCATTCGGTGCGGCTCGCCACCGCAGCGCCAGCAGCGGCCCCAAGGGCCGATGGACAATCACTGCCACCATCGCACTGCTCGAACGGCTCCAGCCCGCACGCAAGGAAGTGCGAGCGGCCGGTCAAAAAGCTGGCGCTCGTTCACGCGTGGCCCGAATCTCCACCACCGCCGGCTTCGTCGTGAGCGGCACCACGGCCGCGCCGCGCTCTGAGGCGAACGTACCGGTCACACGGAATGTGCCGACGCCGGTGGGCGTGGATGGTTGCTCCACGCGCACGCGCGCGCGGGGGCTGTCTGGCGTGGCGGGGGCCAGAGTGACTCGCACCATCTGCGTGCGTAAATCCACTTCAACGCGCTCGAACTGGCCTGCGTCGAGTGTGAGGTAGAGCCCGAGCGGCGCGATGTAGACGCGCTTGCGGAGCGAGTCCACCACGTCCACCGTGATGCGTGCGCCTGATACCGACACGTTGCCCCCAAACGCCTGCCACCCGAACTCCGGATGGTTGATGACGTAGGTGGCTGAATTGAGCGCGTGCCCAAGGAAGTTCGGACCGTAATCGCCCGAATACGCATCCCACTTTAACGACTCGGGGAACGCGTGGAATGCGACCGACGCAAAGCCTTCCTGATCGATGTTGGTCAGCGCGCCCATAGTGCCGGCGTAGCCAATGCGCAACAGGTGCAGGTCATCGGGCTGTTCCCGATAGCGGGCCAGCACGGGAATGGCGTTGAGTCCGGATCCGTAGTGATGCAACTGCCGCTCATAGCGCGCACCCGGTGCGCCGGCATAGATGAAGTCCCAGTAGCGGCGAGCCGCCCCGTTGTAGCCCCAGTGCGGTACGAGCGGCATGTACCCGATGATGGAATTGACCGCCGTCAGCGACTGCGGATTGTGGCCGAAATACCGCGTCCAGGCGTAGACCTCTTCCTGGCCCGTCGAATCCCACGCCATCTCGCTCCCGAACGGATACGCCTGCGCGGCCCAGCGATCGGCACGCATCTTCATGCGCGTTTCGAGGGCGGCCACTTTTTCCGTCCACCCCTCGCGCTTCATATCGGCCAGCGTCTCAGTGAACACACTGGCGCCCATGAGTCCCACGTTCGTGTAGCCCACCTTGTTGGCCGGATCGGTCAGGAACATCATTGTCTGATAAGCCTGATCGAGATACCAATTCCACGGGTGTCTCGTGGCCAGGCCCTCGTGGTGACGCGCCACCCGATACATCGACCAGTACGCGCCCACCACATGTACGTAGTTGTAGGCGCGGCCAGTGGATTCAGACGCCTCCTTGTTCCAACTCGTCCACGTCGTCCAGTTCAGCTTCGAGTCGTAGGAGAAGTCGGGTTTGTCTTTTGGATCGTAGTACAGCAGGCTCTTTCGGACGCCGTACTTCCGCTGGCCGGCGCCGTACTGGATGCCGCCCCACAACACGCCGTCGATGAAGCGCTCGTACTTATCGACCTCGTCCTTCGTCGGTTGACCGAACAGTTTCATTCCAGCCGCCAGCCACGAGCCAGATCCACCCTCGTCACCAAGGCCGGCAATCCACACACGCGCGTCCTGTTCCACGATGGCGTCTTTGGCGCGGTCGTAGCTCATGACTGAGGGACTGCGGCCGAATGGGTCGCCGGGTTTGTCGAACCACTGTTTGGTGAACAGGAAGGTGCCGAGGTCGCTCACGACTTGGGCAGCCGGCTTCGTGACGTAGTACGAAAGCGCCTGATTTGTGCCGTCGGCGTATTTCACCGTCACGCGAGCGCGGCCCCAGGTCCGGCCTCTCAGCGTGTACTGCTTCCACCCATTCGGCGTGTTGCTGCCGGCGGCCACCGTCAGGGCGCCTGTTGGCGCCACGTCAACCGACGTCACGCGACCCGGGTAACGCAGAAACAGTTTCATGTCTTCGTCCATCGGGGCCACGTAGCCTGGGATGCCGACGGCCACCGGACGCCCAGCCTTGGCGAGCGTGTCTTCCACCGCGCGGATGGACGGCGACAGCAGGAACTCCAGACCGTAGGTCCGCGACTGTCCTGGTGCGAGTGTGGCTAGCGTCGGGGTATTCCACGGAGTGGCACTGCGCCATTCGTTCTCAACAAACGCCTGCGTGTGCGCCATCCACTCGAAGACGCCTTCAGACGTTTGTGTACGCGGCGTGCGGTCGTCCACCGTGCGCCATCCTTCGAGCGGTGTCTTGCCGTGAGGCACGACGACGAGCGCCGGTCCATTACCCGAGAGCCGTGTGACCTGCACGAAGCCCGCGTCGGCCGCGATCGCCGGGTCGAAGAACGAACACACTTCGTGGGCCTGTTCCAGATTGCGACCCGTGATGAGGTTGTTGAAAACCACCGGCAGGCCGAGTGCGCCAATCTGCACCGGCGCTGTTCCAGGATTCGACAGGGTGAAGGACAGCACCAGCCGTCCATTGATGAGCTGCCAGCTACGCGTGACCTTCACCGGGACGTCGTCAGGGAGCGTTGCCGACAGATCCGCGGCCGCCAATGTGGTGCCGGACGCGGGGAGCGCCGTCACCGGCTTTCGCGCCGTGGCGCTCGCGTAGCTTGCCCAGGCCCCCGACGATCCGGTGCGCAACCGCATGGTGATGTCGCCGAGGTGGCTGTAGCCGTCAGCGGCTCGTGCGGCCAGCCGATCGCCTGGCGTAAAGTCGAACGTCAGCGGGCCGGTGGGTTCGGGCGGTACGGCCGGCGTTTGTCCTGCTTGTCCGGCGCGTCCGCCACGCACCGGGCGCGTTGTTGGCGTGTAGGTAGGCACACCCTTGGGTTCCAGGGTCGCGATTGTTTGCGAGGCCGTCACCAGTTTTAGGGTGAAATCAGGCGTATCGAATGTCAGCACACCGGCCTCAAGCCCCAGCGTTGGCGGCGGCGGGGGAGGCTGATCGCCGCGCCCCGTGCCCTGTTGCGCCACGACGCCGGCAATGAGGCCGAGGCCAAGGCCGATCACGACAAGACCGCGCGCTGACAGGTGATTCATAGTGGGCAGATTATAATGTGCCCGCCTGTGGCCCTCCCTGTCCTTGTCGGCCTGCCGTACGATGCAAGTTCTTCGTTCCTGCGTGGTGCGGCGGGCGCGCCCGCGGCTATTCGCGCAGCGCTCAACTCTCCGGCCGGGAATGCGTGGTCGGAGCGACATGGACCCTCAATTGGCGCGGACCTGCTCGACGATGCCGGCGATCTGGCGTTGGACGGCCCCGCGCAGTCGCGCGACACGATCGAACGCGAGGTGCGCCTGCTGGCCGCCTCACGCTGGTCCCCGATTCTGCTTGGCGGTGACCACTCGGTGACGTATCCCGTCCTTCGGGCGATTGGGCCGTTGCACAAGGGACTGACCGTGCTGCACTTTGATGCGCACTCGGACCTGTACGACGAGTTCGAGGGCGACCGCTACTCGCACGCGTGTCCCTTCGCGCGTGTGATGGAAGAACAACTGGTGTCGCATCTGGTGCAGGTCGGTATCAGGACACTGACCGGCCCTCAGCAGGAACAGGCGAAGCGTTTTGGCGTCGAGATGATCGACATGCGGGCCTGGGCCGATGGCGCCCGGCCGTCGGTGGGCGGCCCCGTCTATGTGTCGCTGGACCTCGATGTGCTCGATCCCGCCTTCGCGCCTGGCGTGTCACATCGCGAACCTGGCGGGCTCTCGGTGCGGGATGTGCTCAGCGTGTTGTTTGCGCTCAACGGCCCCATCGTCGGCGCCGACATCGTCGAGTACAACCCCGCCAAAGATTGGGACGGCATCACCGCGCAGGTGGCCGCAAAGTTCGTCAAGGAACTTGCGGGCCTGATGCGCCGGGGGCCGCTGGCCCGACTCACAGGGCTTCCGTAGCGCGGCTGCCATGGCCGTGGCGGCATTTTTCATGCAGCGCAACCTGCACGGCCGGTATCTGTTGCCGCTTGCCATCCCCATGGTGGCTATCGTCGTCTCCGCGCTGGGTGCCGCGCTGGGGCGCGCACACTCACGCGGCTGGCGATGGGTGGTGGTGCTTGTCATCGTAGCCATTCACGGCGCCAGCGTTGTATCGGTCGCCAGCCGGTATTTCTAGAGCTATTTTCGTTTGCCCGTAGGCCTCGGCCTTGAAGATCAGGTCGAGCGATACCCTTCGGAAATGTTGCCGAACTCGAGCGTGTCTGACTTGCGGCTCGCGAACCTTCGGAAGGCCGACCCGCACCTGGCCACCGGCAAACACAACTTCGTCCTCGCGGTGATGGGCGAAGCGATTGCGCGCAATTGGGCAACGCGTTGGTGGCGCCCGGCAGTGTGTTCCTGTCGCAGGAAACCTTTCGTGCCATGCGCACCGACATGGCCACCAGCCTCAAGGGGATGGAGTTCACCACCGTCATCCTGCTGGGCGACAGCGGCGTCAGCCTGTTGCCGCTCGAGAAGACGCTGGAGATGGCGAAGAAGATCGTGGAATTACCGACCGGGCTGACGGTGGACGCGATCGCCAAGGGGCTGGGCGGGCCAGGTAAGCACGGCCTGCCGTTCCCTCCGGGTATCATCAAGGTGTGACTGCAAACAGGCCGATGTGACCGCGAACAGGATGCCTCTTTTCATCGAAGCCGCCGTTGAGTCCATCGGCGGTGTCCTGGCGGCCGACGCCGAGGGTGTGGACCGCATCGAGCTCTGCGGGTTGCTCCACGATGGCGCCGTGACGCCATCGATCGGCCTTATCACCGAGGCCCTGGCCGCGGTGAAGACGCCGATCCATGTGTTCGTTCGCCCCCGCACTGGCGATTTTGTGTACGACCGCCACGACGTGGCGGTGATGATGGCCGACATCGCCTCCGCCAGGGCTGCCGGTGCGCCTGGTGTCGTATTTGGTGCGTTGACGAGTGGGGGTACGATCGACCGCGTCCTGATGGCGGATCTCATCGCGGCCGCCCGACCCCTGGTGATCGGGTTTCACCGCGCGTTCGATCAACTGGTTGATCAGGCCAGCGGTCTTGAGATCCTGATTGAACTGGGCGTGGCTGTCGTGCTGACGAGTGGCGGCGCCGACCGCGCGCTGGACGGAGCAGATCAACTCGGCCGGCTCGTGGGCCAATCGGCCGGCCGTATCGACATCCTCGCCGGCGGCGGCGTCACGCCCGGCAATATCAAGGCGCTGCTGGATCGCAGTGGCGTGCACCAGGTGCACGGCAAGGCCTTTGCCGGCCTTCGATCGCTGGTAGCATCCCTCTGAGATGGCCGAGACGCTAATCGAGAAAGTGTGGAACCAGCATGCTGCGCGGCAGCTGCCGAATGGCCTGACGCAGCTCTACGTGGGCTTGCACCTGGTGCATGAAGTGACCGGTCCGCGGGCATTCGACATGCTCACCGCGCGCGGCTGGCCCGTGGGCGCGCCGCACCGTGCGTTCGCCACGATGGATCACATCGTGCCCACCAACAGGCAGGCGGCGATCGGCGCCTGCCGGTCCTCAGTCGTGGCACAATGGCGCCTTGGAGGATTGCGATGAGACGACACATGTTGGCGGTGGCCTTCGCGTGTGCAGTGGTGACGCTGATCACAGCGGCCCCCACGGCACGTGCGCTTGATACGGCGGAGTACGCCACGCGGCGCAGCCGCCTGATGGACGACATCGGCACCGGGGTCGCGATTTTTTTGGGAGCGACCACGCCGGCCAGCGATGTCGCGTTCCGGCAGGGGCACGACTTCTTCTACATGACCGGCGTGGAGATTCCAGACGCCATCCTGGTCGTGGACGGCATGCGGAAGGAAAGCGTGTTGTTCTTCACGATGGATGAGAAGGCCGCCGATGGTCTGGGCATTCCGGTTGACCTTGTCCGAACCCCGTCCAAGGTCACCGGCATCGAGCGTGTCATGCCGGCCGATGGCTTTAATGGGTATCTCGCCGGTCTGGTCCGTCGCAACACACCGGTCTATACCCTGTTCAGGCCCGAGGAAATCGGCCCCGAGAACAGCAACGAGAAGTTCAACGCGCTGCAGCGATCGATGACGATGGACATGTGGGACGGTCGGCTGACGCGTGAATTGCAGTTCGTCAAGCTGTTGCGCGAGCGATTCCCTCAGGCCGATGTTCGCGACAGTTCGTCTGCCGTCTGGAACCTGCGCAAGTACAAGTCGGCGGCTGAACTGGCCACCATGCGCGAGGCGGCGCAGCTCGGCGTCGAGGGGCACAAGGCCTTCATCCGGTCGACCCAGCCAGGAGTTGCTGAGCGCTCGCTGGCGGCCCTGTTCGAATTCGTCACCGGGCTCGGCGGCGGCCGTGGGCTGGCGTATTACACCATCATCATGTCCGGGAAGAACCATGCCTACGGCCACTACCACGCCTATGACCGCGTACTGGCCGATGGCGACTTCGTGATCCTCGACGCCGGGCCCAACCTGGCCAACTACCACGTCGACATTTCGACCACCTTCCCGGCGTCGGGTCGATTCTCGCCGAGGCAGCGCGAGTTGTACGAGGCCGCGCTGGTCATTCGCAACGCCGCGATTGCCGCGTATCGCCCCGGCATCACCCTGCGCGCGGTCGGGCAGAAGATGCAGGAGGCGCTCGTCGCCAATAAGCTTGAGCGTTTTGCGAGCGACTTCGCGAGCATCATTCGCTACGGCGGGTACAACCACTCCGTCGGCATGGCGACGCACGACGCGATGGGCACGTTTGCCGGACCCGACGAGGTACTCCGCCCCGGCTTTGTCTTTGCGTGCGACATCCAGATCTACCGCGTGGATGAACACATCGGGGTGCGTATCGAGGACACCGTGGCGATCACGGACATGGGCAGCGAGGTGCTATCGTTGGGCGCGCCGCGCACGGTGGTCGAGATCGAAGCGCTGATGCGGGAGCCCGGCATTCTGCAGAGCCTCCGTCGCTAGCCGCTGAGTCAGGCCGTCGGCCCTACCGCCCTGCGACGGCGCGTCCCTTGGCGACCGCGCGGAATGCCGCGTCGTTGAACGCCTGCAGGATGCCGACTGTGAACCCCTGCCGGTACCGCGTCTCGATGTCGTTTTCGTTGACCGGATACGCGCAGCCCTTCTGGAACTCCTTGCAGGTCGCCAGGATTTTCTGAATCGCCGCTTCCCACGCGATATCGTCACGCACGCGACGCCCTTCGGCGTTGGTGGTGGAGAAGACGCCGCCCAATGTGCCCGCGCCGGCAGCGATGACGCTGAGGCCGGGCACCTGGGCGATCTCGCGAATGTTGGCGAGTCCCTCGTGGGATTCGATGATGGCCCACACCACGAGTTCGCCCTCGGGGTTGAGCGGCCAGACGTCGGCCTTGCGGCGATACTCCGACTCGCTCAGGCCCCAGTACTTCGGCGCGTTGCCGACCGCATCGGGGCGTGTGCCGCCCTTTGAGGCGAAGCGCAGCGCGTTGATGCCCAGGCGCAGTTCCTCGGCGGTGTCGACTTCGACAAACGAGATGCTCGAGATGCCGACGTTGAGCTGACGGCTGAGGATGGTGATGTAGTCGGACGGATTGGGCTCACCCGGACGTGTGATGTTCGGTGCCTTCGAATTGATCGGCGCGAGCAGGCGGCGCGGCGATCCGCCGACCGGACCGGCGGCGGCCATGGCGTCCTGGAACGCCGCGATCATCGGCTCACCGGCGTCGGGGGTACGTTCCATGGCGGCCGTGAAAAACCAGTCACCGTCCTGGTGGGCCATCGCGTCCTGCGCAAGGTCGGCTGGGGTGCGGACCGGCACCGGGGCGGGCGGCGGCGTCGGTGTTGCGGGCGGCGTGGTCACCGCGGCGCCGGTTCCCGCAGCGCCACCCGCGCGACCACCGCGATTGCCGCCGGGGCCGCCGCCGCGTGGCGGCGTTGGCAGGCCGAGGCCAAACATCCCCCGCTTGGCACCGAGCAATTCAATCATCGGATTCAGATGCGTCGGTTGCTGACCGGTCACCGACACACCACACACCAACGCTCCCACGAGGCCAACGGCCACCACCCGTACGCGCATACAGCCTCCGGTGGGGGAATCATACTGCGGGCGCGGGGGGGGTGTCGGCGAAATCGTGTTCGCGGCGTTTAATCTGGCCTGGATGAACCGGGGAACGTCGGCCCCCGGCCTGGTGTGTGCCTCGTCGTAAGTCGAAGCCAACGACCTACGAAGGCGGCCTGGATGAAGGTCGTCAATGGCGGTATTCTCTGTCGCATGCGGACGAGACAGATGTGCGGACGTGTGGTGGGTGGTACGTTCGGAACGGCCGTTGTCGTCGCCGCAGGCTTGGTGGTGCAGGCCTTGGACGTGGGGCAGACGCCCGGCACCGGGCCCCGCGCGAGTTTCTCAGTACCGGCGACGAGCGCGGAGAGCCGACGCGCGGCCTGGGCTCGTCATCAGGAGATGGCACGCGAGTCTCCCGTTGCGGACCTCGCGTGGCGCTCGGTGGGGCCACGGCTGCAGGGCGGGCGCATCGAAACTGTGGCCGTGGCACCGGATCGGCCGTCCACCATCTATGCCGGCGCCGGCATCGGCGGTGTGTGGAAGTCGATCAACAACGGGACGACGTGGACGCCCGTCTTCGACAAGGAAGCCACTACCTCGATCGGTTCCATCGCCGTCGCCCCTTCCGATCCCAACGTGGTGTGGGTCGGCACCGGGGAAGTGCTGATGGCCCGCAGTTCATACGCGGGCTTTGGCGTCTACAAATCCACTGACGCCGGCGCAACCTGGACAAACATGGGATTGACCGACTCCCATCACATCTCACAGGTGCTGATTCACCCGAAGGATCCCAAACGGGTCTGGGTGGCCGCGATCGGGCGCCTCTACTCCGAGAACGAGGAGCGCGGAGTGTTTCGCACACAGGATGGCGGCCGGACGTGGCAGCGTACTCTGTACGTCAACCCGCGCACAGGGGCGATCGACCTTGCGCTCGACCCATCGAATCCTGACGTGTTGTACGCGTCGATGTGGGATCGGTCGCGCAAGGCGTGGGGCCACACACCGAATGGACCGGGCAGCGGGGCCTACAAGAGCACCGACGGTGGCGCCACCTGGACACTGCTGGGCAACGGGCTTCCGTCCGGCGCAGACGTGGGTCGCATCGGATTCGCCATTGCGCGTTCCAATCCCAGGGTCGTGTACGCACTCGTCGACAACTACGCGTCGCCGTCCGGTCCTGAGGCCGGAGGGCGTGGCCGCGGCGGCGCCCAGGCGGCCGATCGGATCGGTGGGGAAGTGTATCGGTCTGACGATGCCGGGAGCAGCTGGCGGAAGGTGAATGCTGAACCGGTGTCGACCGGCTGGGACTTCTGCCTGATTCAGGTCGCCCCCGACAACGAAGACGTCGTATACCTGCCCAACAACCGTTTCATGGTGTCTGAAAACGGTGGCCGCACATATCGTCAGATTCAGGGCACGCTCGTACATCTGCTGCCGCACGGATCAACGGTGCTGCATCTTGACCACCACGATCTCTGGATCAATCCGGCCAACAGCGACCACATGCTGCTGGGCAACGACGGCGGTCTGCACCTTAGTTACGATCGTGGCGCCTCGTGGCTGCATCTCAACAACATCCCGGTTGGCGAGTTCTACGCCGTGACGGTGGACATGGACACGCCGTACAACATCTACGGCGGGACGCAGGATAACGCCGCCCTGTTGGGAGTCTCCACGCAGACGATGGCTGCTGACCGTGGTGATCAATGGACCCACGTCTACCTCGATCAGTGGGGCGGCGGCGACTCGTACTTCACCTACCGCGACCCGTCCGACAAGGACGTCTACTACTACGAGCACCAGTTCGGTGACCTGAGGCGCAAGCGCATGTCCACGGGACGGAGTGAGGCCATTGCGCCCAGAGCTCCGCGCGGCCAGCCGGCGTATCGCACCAACTGGATGACGCCGTTTTTCTTCTCCGCACACGCCCCGCGCACGATGTACTACGCGACCGAGCGCCTCTTCAAGTCGCCCGATCGTGGGGATTCGTGGACAGCCATCAGTCCTGACCTCACCAGTGTCCCAGCGGTGCAGGGCAATGTGCCCTGGGGCACCTTGACCAGCGTGTCCGAGTCGCCGCTGCGCGCCGATCTCATTTACACCGGCGCCGACGACGGGCGGTTGCAGGTGACGCGCGACGGCGGGATCACGTGGACCCGTATCGGCGAGCAGTTGCCAGAGCGTTGGATCACGCGCGTGGTGGCGTCGCGCCACAACGAAGCCACGGTCTATGTCTCCTTGACTGGATATCGCTACAACGAGTTCACGGCGTACCTCTACGTCTCTCGCGACCAGGGGCAGACATGGGCGTCACTCGCAGGCAATCTTCCGGCCGAACCCATCAATGTTGTCGGCGAGGATCCAAAAGATGCCCGCAGCCTGTACGTGGGTACCGATTCCGGGGTGTACGCGTCAGTGGACCAGGGCCGGACGTGGGTGTCGCTGCGCGCGAACCTGCCGACGATTCCGGTGCACGACCTGGTGGTGCACCCTCGCGAGCCCGAGCTAGTGATCGCCACACATGGGCGCAGTATCTACGTGACGGATATCAGCTCGATTCGGGCCCTGGCGTCTACCGGAGTGGCACGTCAAGTCGGTGCGCGCGAAGGTTGGTTGCGCCAACCCGTGCGGCGCTAGGCGAGCCGGACCGTAGCTCGAGGATCGTAGATCGGACTGTTCCTCAAGCCCGAGTGACCGCTCTCGGCGGCGGGCCATCCTTCGAAGTTGATGGTGTGATGAAAATCTTCGTGGACGCCGATCAGAATCCGATCGGCTACACCGCCTCGGGCCCCAGCTTCACCTGCCGGTAACGAACCGACCCCGCAGACGCCGGGTGTCCACTTCACGGAGATGGACACCCAGCGGCTCGCGGCGCCAGGAACCAGCGTCTACCATCGGCCCGACTACCGCGGAGTAGGGGCGTTGCCTTCTGTGCCTGCGGGTCTCTAGATTTTCCGTGTGATCCGCCGTAGCCCAGAAAACCTCAGCGCCTCCGCGCCTCGGTGTGATCCGTCGTGGGCGTCCTCGCAGCGCGGGGGATACGCTTATCCAGCATCGCCGCCTGCCACGCGAAGGTCGCCATCACCACCGCTTGCTGCTTGAGTTCGTTTTCACTCATCCGTTCCGGAAAATCCGCGTTGGTATGACGCGTCCGTACGTCGTACCCCTCGAAGTCCTTGATCGCGTTGAACGCCGGCATCCCGGCCTCCACGAAGGGCACGTGGTCGGTCGAGCCGATGCCTTCGACCACGTTGATCGTGGCGCCCAGGTCGCGAAGTGGTGCAAGCCAGCCGTCGAAGAACTGCTTGGCCGCCTCGTTCTTTTCCATATAGAAGCCCAACGTACGCCCGCTGCCTGGATCGTCGTTCAGATACACCTGGAGTTTTGCCTGGGCTTCGGGCGTCGCAAGGTGCTGCTCGATATAGGCGCGGGCGCCAAGAAGCCCCTGTTCCTCGCCGCTCCAGAGCGCCACCTTGATTGTCCGGCGCGGCGCGGCGCCAATCGCCCGGAGTATCCGCATGGCCTCCATGACGGCCACCACGCCGTCAGCGTTGTCGGTGGCGCCGTTGGCCGCGTGCCAGGAGTCCAGGTGCGCGCCGATGAGCACGTATTCGTCGCGAACGGCCGGGTCGGTCCCCGCGATCTCCGCGATCACGTTGTAGCTGTTGCGGTCGGTCTCGTGATGGCGCGTGCGCGACTCGACCGTCATCACGACCGGCTGGCCCGACACCGCGAGCCGGGCCATCATGTTGTATTGCTCGGTGGCGACGACGATCGCGGGCACGGCGTCACGAGGTGTGGTCCGGCTGCCGAGCACGCCGACGGTGCCATCGGTGTAGGTGCTTGGCCGAATCGTGACGCCGGCGCCGACCTGCTGCAGGAGCGTCGCGAGTGCCCGCGCCGGGATCGGAGCGCGAGCCTGGGGCAGGGGAGGGTTCCCGGTCGCTACCGGCGCGTCGGCCAGCCCTGGCTGTGGCCGGTCGCGTTCGACAAAAGCGGTGACAGGCGGGTGTGTGAGGATGATCCTGCCCTTGAGCTGCTGGCCCATCGCCGTGACCTGTTCCAGTGTCTTGTCGCCGATGTAGACGGCATGGCCACTCAGCATCCCGGCCGTTGACGAGGACCAGGCGTCGGGATAGGCGATGAGCGGGAAGTATCGCGGTTGGGTCATCGCCGCGGACACGTGCAAGAGCTCCCATCCTGCACCGAATTCGAAGGGTTCAAGCTGCGCGTTTGTGAGACCCCACTGCGCGAAGCGGTCACGGGCCCAGTTCGCGGAGCGGACGTGGGCCGGCGAACCTGTGAGCCTGGCGCCGATCTCGTCGGTCAGAGTCAGAAACAGTGACAGGGCCGCCGATCGCTCCAGACCTTCGGCGCGGATTCGCGCGAGCGTGGCGTCGGCGTCACCGCGCTGGGCCAGCGCCGCCAAGGGCGCCAGGGCCAGGAATACGACGACGACCAGCCATGTTCGGGAGCGAAGCGCAGATCGTGTAGGCATGGGGGAGATCATAAGCGCATCGAGCCTTCGCGTCTCCGAGTGCTGCTGCGGGCGCGCAGCCGGCGCATTGCCACGCGGCGCCTCGAGAAACTACGATGCACCGTGCTATCTCGCGTGTCATTGATCCAGTGGTGTTCGCCCGTGTTCGCGCTCGCGCTGATGTTTCAAGATCTGACAATCAGGCGTTATGTCTTGGGGACAGCCCCTTTATACGACCTATCGATGATATTCCGGGTGAATATGTGATGATTGGTGAGGTTGATTACGTGTTGGAGAATTTTCTCGTGACCTGTGTTACCGAAGTGACCATGACACCATAAGAGTGTCCCAATGACATTAACTTGTCGCCAGTGGTTCCGCACCGTCCTCGTCGCGCCCGTCATTGCTGCGATAGCACCATACATTCCGGCTCCCGTCAAAAAGATACTCCCGTTTGATTTCGATCCGAGGCTCATTGCGATTATGCTGCGTTCGTGTTTGTGATCGAGGAAACCGAGACGCTGAAGCAGCCGGTGGGGTAAGTTGCGCTGTACAATACTGATTGGGCGGGCGGCACCGCCAAATGTGGACGGTTGATGGTTGGAGCGCCGGAAGCGCGCGGGCTCGGACTTGCGCAACCTGCGACGGCCCGCCTTGTGGACGAGGCGCTCGGGCCATGGCAGATGAGGGACGTTCAACTCGAAGTGGCGCCCGCGAATGACGCGGCCTTGGCGGTTTATTGGGCATGCGATTTCAAAGTGGTCAGCGCGGGTCCAGGTGCCCTGCGAATGCGGATGTTGAACAATACTGGTGGAGCCAATGACTAATCCTGAAAACCAAGACAAGAATGACGAGATACTGCTCGGCGACCTCTTCCGGCCGCTGATCCAATACCGGCGGCTGATCGGGCAGGGCACCGTCGTGGCAGGCGTGGTTGCGGTGCTGCTCGGAGCGCTGGTTTTCGTCACTCAACCGAGCGTATGGAACGCTAGTATCGGCTTTCATCCTACTTTTTTAGGGTCGGACACGGGCAAGTACCCCAACGGCCTGGCGTTTGCGGTCTCGGATATCAACGACGCTTCAGTGGTTGACCAAGTATTTGCCAAGAATAGCCTCGAGTCATTCTGCACGCTTGATTCCTTTCGCGCTGGTTTTTCGGTGCAGGAGTCGTCTACACGCCTTCAGTTCTTGAGTGCAGAGTTTCTGACGCGGTTGAGCGATAGCCGCCTGACGTCCGTCGATCGTCAGCGCCTGCAGGACGAGTTTGACGCGCGCAAAATTGGGCTGCCGCATGAGTTCCGATTAATGTTCAGCAGGTCCTCCGAGTGTGCCAACCTGTCCCAGGCAGTTGTGTTGAAGGCCCTGGCAGAGGTGTTGCAAACGTGGGCGACCGATTCGCAGACACGACGGGGCGTGCTGAAGATGAGGGCAGCCGTCCTGTCTCCTGAAGTCTTCGCCCAGCCAGACTCATCCACGGACCCCTTCCTCGTTCGAGCGGATCTGGTGCGACAGAACGTCGAACGGGTAATCCAGAACATCATTGACATCGAGATGCTGCCAGGCGCTGAATTGGTGCGCGCCGGAAAGGTCCAGAGCTCGTTTGCTGAGGTCCGGGGTCGCTTGGAGGACTTGCTGTCTGCGCGCCTCGAGCCGCTGATCGCTACGGCCGGGCGCTACTTAGGCGTGGATGCACTACGTTGGATCAATGATCAGCTCAAGACCTCGACGCTGCACTTGCAAGTGGCTGAGTCCCGGGCTGCGGCATATCGCCAGGCCTTCCGGGAGTACTCGGGAACTTTGTCGACGCCAACCGCCATCAGCGGGGCGGCGGACAGACAGCCGCAAAGATCGAGTGATGTCCAGGCGTTGACACCCCAGATCGATCGGACCTTCGTCGAGGGTATCGTCGAGCTCTCTGCCACGAATATCGAGTTTCGCCAGGCGCTCACCCAGGACGTGATTAAGGCTTCCCTCGAAGTGGCCCAAAGGCAATCCGTCGTGGATTATTACCGCGGCCTCCAGACCGAGGTGAAGGCCCCCCGCGGCGAATCGGCAACGACCAGCAGCGACATCGAGAAAATGCTCGCGGTCTTTATCGCCCAAGCAAAGGACGCCACGCAACAGCTCCAGGAAGTCTACAACGAGTTCTCGCAGGTGGCGTTTCGACCCAGCTCGGCGATGTATCGGGTTGAAGAGCCA
>SYFT01000026.1 GCA_005799825.1 Acidobacteriota bacterium
CGCCAGCCCAGCACCTGACGCACGAAGCCCTCCACGCCCGCCAGGGGCGCATGGCCCCCACGGTAGGCAGCCACGGCGGAGGCCACCACCTCGCGCGGGTTCAGGAGCTTCAGGTTCAGCGCGGCCGAAATGTGTGCGTGGTAGAGCCACGGCTGACCAGGCCACATCGCGTCCTGGTGCTGGCCGAAGTGAGGCAGCCGCTCTTCGATGAACCTTTGCAGCACCTGCAGCGCCTGTGGCCGCGTGACCGGCCAGGCGAAACTGTCCAGCCGGCCTGGATGTGCGGCGAAGCGTGTCTGCACGAGTGCAAATACGTCTTTGGTCTCCGCATCGGGCTCCACGCAGGTCCGCTCGGGCACGCCCACAGGGCCGGTCTTTGGAAAGGGCTGGCGATTGTCTGCGTCGAAGTTCCATTGCCCGCCACACGGCTCCGCGTCGTCCATCAGCACATCGTGGCGCCGGCGCTGCTCGCGATAGAAATACTCCATGCGCAACTGTTTGCGGCCCTTGGCGTGGGCGGCGAACTCACGCACGGTGGTGAAAAAGTGGCGATCTTCACGGACATCAAGCGGCACGCCCATCTGGCCGGCCACGGCTTTCACGGCTTGCAGCACACGCCAGTCTCCGGGCTCGGTCATCACCACCTGCGTGGGTTTGAGTGCGGCAATGTCCGCGCTGAGCTGCGCCGCCAGCGTCCCCTGATTTCGGGGATCGTCCAGTCTCGTGTACTGCAGGGGCCGTCCGGCCTCCTGCAAGGCCAGCGCGAAATGGCGCATACCCGACAGGAACATCGCGATGCGCGGTTTGGACGACCAGACGTGGGTGGACTCCCCGGCCACTTCGGCCATCCAGACGCGGTCGCGTGTCGCATCAAAGCCATCAAAAGCAGCCGCGTCCAGATCCAACTGGTCGCCCAGCACCAGCACGAGGGTGCGCACGTTACCCGCAACCGTCGCTTTTTTCAATGGACCCCTCCGATTTCCAGATCGAAGTCTGCAGCGCCGACGGTGACAATGCCCAGATGACCGTCAAGCGTGACCAGGTCGCCGTTTTTCAGAATCTTCGTCACGTCACGCACACCGTTGACGCAGGGAATCCCCAGTTCACGGGCGATGATCGCGCCGTGGATGAGCATGCCACCTCGTCGTTCGATGATACCACCGGCCAGTGGGACAAGGTGGGTCATGGTCGGTTGAATCGCATCGCAGACGAGAATCTCACCCCGTCGGAACTTGCCCAGATCGTCGCGTCCCGAGATACAGCGCACCACACCAGTCGCGATGCCTGGTGACGCCGGCTGTCCGATCAACTGCCGAGGTGTCTCGCCCTGCGGCCTGACTGAAGACTGTGAGACGTCTGACTTCGTACTGTCCTCGACCGTGATGACAGCCGTCGCCGGCTCGCGAAGCCCGCAGACGAGCCGGGCAAGATATGAGTCGTCAAGATGTCCATCACCGGTCAATCGACCCAACTCCCGGAGGCGTGTAGCCGCCACGCCCAGCGCGCGCAAGCACTGGCTGTCCAACCGCGACACCAGCAGATTATCGTCATCGCGAAGCCGCCAACTGACGCGTCCGGTTTCGATCATATCGATCGCCTCGGCGCGTCGCTCAGAGCCGACGGCCACGAGCAACTTCTCCTCTAACGTCGCGGAAGCATGGCTCGGCGATACGCGATGGTCTTCGGGTGGATCGGAATACCGAGACAGCTCGACCAGATTGCGGAGCAGCGGTCCGGCATGTTCTCGAAGTCGCTCGTGGTCAAACGTCACATCGAGAAATCGCTCCTGAAACTCGTCGAACGTGTGGACGAACTCCTCCGCCCCCCCTCCTCGTTGCAGCAGTGCATCGCGAAAACTTGACCACGGCAGTGCGTGAGTCTGAGACGTCAGTAGTTCTTCGACCGCCGCACGAACGGCAGGATTCGATTTGAGCTGTTGAGCAAGCTGGCTGATGACGCTGTTTCGTTGAGTGGCCAACAGCGGCTGATCGCGGAGCAGACCGACGAACTCGTAGGGGTCTTCCGGTGTGACCACGTCGTTGTAATAGGTGGCGAGCCGACGAACGCCGTGCGCGAATGGAATGAATTCGTCCCAGTAGATCTTCTTCCACTTGACGAGGGCCTGGCTTCGTTGCTCGATCGCGTCGGCCAACTGCTGATTGTCCAGTTGGTCCAGTTGCTCGGACGCAAACGCCTCGCCTGCCGCTGCCAACTCAGGGATGAGTTGCCCTGCGATACGCTGCCGCAAGGCTTTCAGACGAGCATCGCCAGGCCGTAGCGTCAGATACCAGCTTCGTTTTGCATCGTCATCGGGCATGACCGTTGCGACGGGACGCGCCTGCAAGACCGTCAGTGAATCAGCGCGGCCCGTCCACTCCATGTCAGGAGCCCAGCCAAACAGCTGCTCGATCGACAGCAACGTCTGCAGAATGTGTTGGAGATCCTCAGACTGCAGAAGCGGTGCCTGGTCCGAGTCTTCGCGTTGGCCTGGGAGCCAGGAGACGACGCCCTGTGTGGCGCGATCCAATACCCAACGATCGGGATCCACCAACCCGTCAACAAGTAGACGGCATGGTCCGGGAACAGCCTCGATGATGGCGTGGTCTCGCCGCAGGTCTCGAGGGTCACGCGCAAAGGCAACGCCTGAACGGTCGGCATCCACCATCTCTTGCACCACCACTGCCATACGGCTTCGGGCCGGGTCCAGGCCAAGTTCCTGACGATACAGTAGGGCGGCGTCTGACCACAGCGAGGCCCACACCAGGCGCACGGCATCCTCGACGGCACGTGTGCCGCGGACTCCAACAACCGATTCGTGCAACCCAGCAAAACTGTGGCCGGCGGAGTCTTCACCGACGGCTGACGAACGAACAGCAAGCCGCGTGGAAGAGTTAAACAGCTGCAGGCCTTCTGCGACAGTGGTCTGCAGGAGCCCGGACAGTGGCTGCGTGAGAAACGTCGAGCGAATGCGCAACGCCGCATCCCAGATTTCCTCCCACCGCATGTCGTCCATTGATTTTCGGCCGAGTTCCATGCGAATGGCCGGAATAATCCTCGCATCGATGACAAACGCCTCATACGCCCACGTGGTCAGGCAGAATCCCCGTGGCACGGGGAAACCAGCCCGCATGAGGTGCGCCAGTTTCGCCGCCTTGCCGCCGACAATCTGGTCGTCAGGGATGCCTGGTGCGTCAAGCGAGATCAGGAGTGGGCGGTCGGGATCCACTGGCGGACCTCCTGGAATCGCGCAACGTGCAGAAAACGAACAATGTGAACGCAAAATAATGCACACGTTTCTGCCCGTACAAATGACTTCAGGTAAGGGTGCCGGGAAATCAGCAGGTTGGCCCACTGGTCGAACTCAGGTCCTCGGGCCACCACTTGCGACCGCCCGGTAGCCGTGACCGCTTCAACCTCCATCAACTCGCTCGACAAGCCTGATCGATTGTCGATGACCAGCGCGACGTGGTCACACTCGCTCAACAAACGGTACTTGCGGGTGGTAATCGGGGTGGCGAACACCGCGAATCGCAGATCCTCTGAAAAGGCAAATGCGACCAGCGCGCCATAGGGCTGGCCCTCTCCCTGCACGCAGAGGACCGCATAGGCTTGTTCGTTCACCAGGGACTGGATCGGCGCTCGAACGGCCGCATGTGAGGCGTCACGCAAATCCGGGGAGGCGTCACCATCAAAGAGTGGTTCACCGGTGTCCATCATCAGCCTTCTATCTAATCCCCAGTGCATAGTAACAGAGCGGACCGTCACCGAGCCGGCGGGCGGCCTCGGGTCGTCGCGCGCGGAGCGCTGCCAGGGCGGCAGCGACCGGCACAACAATCACTAACTAGCCGGCCGCGCTGCGCGAGCGCTTCAACTTGAAGGATGAGGAGGATTGACGTGCCCGTGCAGCGATTCCAGTCCATCGAAGCCGTGCGTCACTCCGACCGCTGAGAAGACCCCCAAGCTCAGACAAATAGGCCTCGGCCCCTGCACGCCAAAGCCACCGCATGATCGAGCCGGCGCGATTTGCTCACACCGCGGTCTGGTATTCTCAGCCCGCCATGCCCAGACGAACCCTTCCACTGCTTGCCCTCCTGGCGTGCGCCGCCGTGCTGTCCGCACAGCCCGCGCCGCCGCTCGTGACCGCCGCCGATCTGACGGCGCTCCGGTTCCGCACCATTGGCCCGGCAAACATGAGCGGCCGCTTTGTGGACTTGGCGGTCGTCGAACGCGACCCCTACACGTTTTACGCGGCCAGCGCCACAGGCGGCATCTTTCGCACCACCGACAACGGCGTTACGTTCGCGCCCGTCTTCGAGAAGGAAGCGGTGCACTCGGTGGGCGCAATCGCCGTCAACCAGTCCAACCCCGACGTCCTGTGGGTGGGCACAGGGGAACGGGCTAATCGGCAGAGTTCGTCCTGGGGCGACGGTGTCTACAAGTCCACCGATGCGGGCAAGACGTGGACACACGTCGGCCTGCGCGATTCCCATCACATCGGCCGCATCGTGCTGCACCCGTCAAATCCCGACGTGGCGTTCGTGGCGGCGATGGGCCATCTGTGGGGGCCGAATGACGAGCGCGGCCTGTATCGGACCACGGACGGCGGCCGGACGTGGACACCGGTGCTGCGCGTCAACTACGACACCGGCGTCGTGGACGTGGCGATGGATCCGTCCGACCCACTGGTCATGTACGCGGCCGCCTATCAGCGCCGGCGCACGGCGTTTGGCTTCGACGGCGGCGGGCCTGGCAGCGGACTCTACAAATCCACGGACGGCGGCACCACATGGCGCAAGCTGAGCGGCAACGGCCTGCCGGCCGGCGAATACGGACGGATCGGTATTTCGATTTACCGCAAGGACCCGCGCGTGGTCTACGTGTCGATCGAACAGGGTAGCAAGTACAACGCCTCCACCGCATACATCATCCGCAAGGGCGGCGTGTATCGCTCGGACGATAAAGGCGAGCACTGGACGTTCAAGAGCGACTGGAATCCACGCCCGATGTACGCGAGCCAGATCCTAGTCGATCCCAACGATGACCAGCGCATTTACATGGTCAACTCGTTCAGCTACTCCGACGACGGCGGCGTCACGTTCCGGCCCGCGCGGCAATCGCTGCATGGCGACGACCGCCTGGTCTGGGTGGACTGGCGCGACTCGCGCCACATCATCAAGCTCGACGATGGCGGGATAGGCATTTCGTACGACCGCGGGCAGAAGTGGCTCTACATCCCGTCGTTGCCGGTCAGCCAGCTCTACCGGGTGGCGGTGGACAACGCGGTGCCCTACAACATCTACGGCGGCTTCCAGGACAACGGCTGCTGGATGGGGCCGAGCGCCACGTATCAAACGACCGGCATCCTCAACGAAGACTGGAAGCGCCTGTGCGGCGGCGACGGATTTTTTGTGGCGCCCGATCCTGACGATCCAAGACGGGTCTATTCCGCGTCGCAGTTTCTGGGTCTCTCCCGGGGCGATCTGCAGACCTGGCAGAGCTCCAGCGTGCGTCCCGGAGACCCCACGGGCGCGATTGGCGGCCGTCGCAATTTCGACATCTACCAGCAGAAGCTGCCGGCGCCAGAACTGGGCAACGCCATGCATCCCGCGAACTGGGACGCACCGTTCCTGCTGTCTCCGCACGACACGAAGACGATCTATGCCGGCGGCAAGCACCTGTTTCGCAGCCGGGATCAGGGCACGACATGGGAGGACCTGGGGGATATGACGACCGGCGTCGATCGACGGTCGTTGCCGATCATGGAGCGCCTGCCCACCGACGACACCCTGTCGCTCGATGACGGTGTGCCCTACTGGCCGACGATCTCGGCGCTGGCCGAATCTCCACGGGTGAAGGGCCTTGTCTACGTGGGGGCCGACGACGGACGGTTGCGGGTCTCGCGTGATGAAGGGAAGACCTGGGTGAACGTGGACGCGCGAGTGCCGGGCCTGCCAAAGGGCGCCTGGTTCTCGGGCCTCGAACCCTCCCGACACGCTGATGGCACGGTCTACATGGTGGTGGACAATCACCGCAGCGACGACTTCACGAACTACGTCTACCGATCGACGGACTTCGGCCAGACCTGGACGTCAATCGCCGGAGACCTGCCCGCAAAACGCGTGGTGCGCACGATCAGGGAGGACGCGCGGAATCCGGCACTGCTGTATCTGGGCACCGAATTCGGGCTGTTTGTGTCGATTGACGCCGGCGCGCACTGGGTGCCGCTCGGCGCCAACGTGCCGACGCTGGCGATTAACGACCTGCTCGTGCATCCGCGCGACCAGGATTTGGTGCTGGCCACGCACGGGCGCGGCGTGTGGATGCTCGACGGCGTGAGCGCGCTGCAGGAGTTGACGCCGGCCGTGGCCGCGTCTGCGGCGGCGTTGTTCACGCCCAAGCCGGCGTCCATGATTCGTTACTCGAGTCTCAAGGCGCACATGGGCGACATGGTGTTTCGCGGCGAGAATCCGGCCACAGGTGGCACCATTGACTACTGGATTGGCGGATCGCCCGCCGAGGTCGTGCTCACGATTCACGACGCCGCCGGTACAGAGGTGCGCCGCGTGGCCACCACGAAACAGCGAGGTGTGAATCGCGCTTCCTGGAATCTCCGGCATGCCGATCTCGCGGCCGGCGGTCCGGCGACGGCCGGCACAGAGGAAGAGGCTTCCGGTGGCGGCCGCATGCAGGGGCCGTGGGTGGCGCCCGGCGACTACACGGTGCGCCTGCGCGTGGACGGACAGACGCACCAAAAAAAGATGACCGTTCGCGAGGATCCGCGCATCGACATCACGCCCGACGATCGGCGTATGTGGCGTGACGCACAAACGGCAGCCGGCGAGCTCTACACCCGCGCTGTCGCCATCAACTCGAGACTGGCCACTGCCGCCGCCAGTCCGGCGCTTGCGGAACAGCGGCGGCTGGCGCGTGAGGTGGCCAGCCGGCTGAGTGCGCTCTACAACGAAATCGATCGCTGGACCGGCCGTCCAACCGCCGACCAGCTCTCGAAGCTCGCCCACTATCGCCGCATCGTCGAGTCGTTGGAGCGGTGAGATGCATTCGTTTATCCCTGGAGACAGACCCATGGCTGTGAACCGCTGGTTGATTCGTGTGACGATGGCCGCCGCAATGGTGATGGGGGTCGCGGCACAACAGGCGCCCCCGCCCCAGGAGCAGAAGGACGCGCCAAAGGAAGATCCGTTGCCGCTCAAGCCCGAGGGCAAGATCGAGTTCACCACGGACGAGGGTTCGTGGCTGTCGCTTGATCTGTCTCCCGACGGCCGCACGATTGTGTTCGAACTGCTCGGCGACATCTACACGCTGCCCTTCGCCGGCGGCGATGCGGTCAATATCGCGCGCGGGATGTCGTTCGACAGCCAGCCGGTCTATTCGCCCGACGGCAGGAGCATCGCCTTCCTCAGTGACCGCAGCGGGGCGGAAAACCTGTGGGTGATGGACGCCGACGGCAAGAACCCGAGGGCCGTCACGAAAGGCACGCGGGCCAAGTTCGCGTCGCCCACGTGGACACCCGATGGCAGCTACCTCATCGCCTCGCGCAGCGCTGGAACGGCCGTGAATTCGCTCTGGCTGTACCACAAGGACGGCGGGTCGGGCATCGAGATGGTCAAGTCTGTGGTGACCGCGCCTGCGGGTGGCGCGGCGCCGGCCGCGCGAAGTTCGCTCGGTGCGGACGTCTCACCCGACGGCCGATGGGTGTTCTTCTCGCAACGGACGGGCCTCTTCTCCTACAACGTCACATCGGCGCCGTATCAAATCCAGCGGTTCGACCGAGAGACCGGCGAGACCTCGCGGGTGACAGGCGCGCAAGGCGGCAGCATGCGGCCGCTGCTCTCACCCGACGGAAAGTTCCTGGTGTACGCCACGCGCTTCGACACTAGGACGGGGTATCGCATCCGCGAACTCGAGACGGGCGACGAGCGCTGGCTCCTGTATGGCGTCACTCGCGATGATCAGGAATCGGCCGCCACGCGCGACACCATGCCCGCCGCCGCGTTCACGCCCGACGGCAAGGAACTGGTGGCGAATGTGGACGGCAAGATCGTCCGGATCGACGTTGCGACCGGCGCCACGACCAACATCCCGTTTCTGGCCAAGGTTGAGCAGGACATGGGCCCGCGTTCGTACTTCGAGTCGCGCGTTGAAGAGGGCCCCGTGCAGGTGCGCCTCATTCGCTGGCCCCAGCAGTCGCCCGATGGCAAGCGCCTGGTCTTCAGCGCGTTGAGCAAGCTCTACGTGATGGACCTGCCGGGCGGCCAGCCCCGCCGCCTGACCAGCGCCACCGTCGGCGAGTTTGCGCCGGTCTGGTCCCCCGACGGCCGCTCGGTAGCCTACGTCACGTGGGCACCTGAAGGCGGGCACATCTGGAAGGTGGCCGTGGATGGCGGCGCGCCCCAGCAGTTGTCACGCCGCGCGGCCTACTACTCGGAGCTGGCCTGGGCGCCTGATGGCGAACGCATTGTCGTGGTCAGCGGTGCGCGACGCGAACGCATCGAGGGTGAAGGCGGCGAAGGACTGCAGCTGCGCTGGCTGCCGGCCGCCGGAGGCGACACCACGCTCATCGCACCGATGACCGGCCGCTCGCCGCACTTCGCGCGGGCCTCGGACCGCGTGTATCTGTGGACCGGCGCCACGGGCCTCACGTCCATGCGCTTTGACGGCACCGACCGCAAGACCCACGTTCGCATCACCGGACCAGGTACGGGTGGCGCCACACCGCCGGCCGCCGAAGACGCACGCATTTCCGCGGACGGACAGTCGGCATTCGCCGTCGTCCAGAACAAACTCTTTGTCGTCACCATTCCCCAGGTCGGTGGTGAGGCCCCTTCGGTTTCGGTGACCGACGGCTCCTCGATGCCGGTGAAGAAGCTGTCCATCGAAGGCGGTGAGTTCCTGAACTGGACGCCGGACGGCCGGACGGTGACGTGGTCGCTGGGCGCGACGTTCTACCGCCAGCAGGTGTCCGCCGCCACGCCCGAGTCGTTCACGGCTCGCCTGGAATTCCCCCGCGCCCGCCCCGAAGGATCAGTCGTGTTGCGCGGCGGAAGGGCCATCACGATGAAGGGCGACGAGGTCATCGCCAAGTCCGACATCCTCGTCACCAACAACCGCATCGCCGCCATCGGCGTCCAGGGCCGGGTGCCCTTCCCGGCGGGGACGCGCATCATCGACGTCACCGGCAAGACGATCATGCCCGGCTTTGTGGACGTGCACGCCCACCTGCGCCGCCCGGCGGGAATCCACCAGTCGCAGGTCTGGTCGTTCCTGGCCAACCTGGCGTTCGGCGTCACCACCACGCGCGATCCGCAGACCGGCACCAACGACACGTTTGTGTACGAAGACATGGTGGAGACCGGCGAAATTCTCGGGCCTCGCGTCTACAGCACCGGCCCCGGCATCTTCAATACGTCCGGCCTTGACGACCTGAACACCACGCGCGCGTTTGTGAAGCGGTACAAGGAGACCTACCACACGAACACGGTGAAGCAGTACATGGTCGGCGACCGCAAGGTGCGGCAGTGGGTGATCATGGCCACGAAGGAATACGGCCTCACGCCCACTGTGGAAGGCGGCCTCGATCTCAAGCTGAATCTCTCGCACATGATCGACGGCTACTCCGGACACGAACACACGCTGCCGCTGCACCCGCTCTACAAGGACGTGATTCAGTTCGTGATCCAGTCGAAGACGTTCTATACACCCACGATGCTGGTGGCGTACGGCGCGCCGTGGGCGGAAAATTACTTCTACGAAACCACCGACGTACACGGCAACGAGCGCCTGCGGCGATTCACGCCGCACTCGGTGCTCGACAGCGTGGCACTCCGGCGCCCGCAGTGGTTTGCCGCCAGTGAATACGACATTGCCGCCAAAGCCAAGGTGGTGGCCGACATCGTCCATGGCGGAGGCCGGGCGGGACTGGGATCACACGGACAGCTGCAGGGCCTGGGCGCGCACTGGGAACTGTGGGCGATGCAGATGGGCGGGCTGACCACGCACGAAGCGTTGCGCGTGGCGACGATTTTTGGCGCCGAAGCGCTGGGGTTCCAGAAAGACCTGGGATCGCTCGAGCCCGGCAAGTTGGCCGATATCCTGGTGCTGGATCAGGATCCGCTCAAGGACATCCACAACACCAACACGGTTCGATTCGTCATGAAGAATGGCGAGCTCTACAACGCCGACACGCTCGACCAGATCTGGCCGGTGGTGAAGAAGCTCGACCTGGCGTGGATGGGCGCCGGCGATCCGAAATTGCCGGTCCGTTAGACGAATCCCGGCTCACTTCGGGATCGTGGCCAGGACGTCGCGCCAGCTGAACTTGTCGCCCTTGCCCCGCACGTAGTAGTCCATCCAGGCCATTTCGCTCGTGGACTTCAGCAGCTGATTCCGTGCGTCCGGAATGCCGTGTGTGTTGCCGGGATACAGAAAGAGCTCCGTCGGCACGCCAATCTGTTTCAGCGCCATATGCAGTTCCACCGACTGCGGACTTGGTACGCGAGGGTCCCCCTCCACGACGTGAATCATGGTCGGCGTTTTCGCGTTGCGGATGTACTTGAGCGGCGACTGGTTCCAGTAGGCGTCGTGATCGTCGTAAGGTAACTTGTCGCCAAGGTAAAACTGCCGGTTCCGCTGAACGTCGCTCTGCGCATACATGGAGATCCAGTTGGAGGTGCCTGCGCCGGAGCTGATCGCCTTGAAGCGATCCGTCTGCGTCAGAATCCAGTTTGACCAATGTCCACCCGCGCTCCAGCCCAGCACCCCCATGCGCCCGCCATCAACCAGTCCCTGCGCGATCAGGTGATCCACGCCGGTCATGATGTCCTCGTATCCAGTGCGAAAATAGTCGCCAACAATGTCGGTTTTATGTTTGTAGCCGTAGTTGGTGGAACCGCGGTAGTTGGGGCGCAGCACAACATAGCCGGCGCCGGCGTACACCTGCGCGCCATACCCGCCGTTGAAGTTGAGGATGTCGGCCGATGCCGGGCCGCCGTGAATGGCCACAATTAGGGGATACCGCTGCCCGGCCTCGTATCCCACGGGTTTGTGCAGCACACCGCCAACCCTGGTGCCGTCCTTCGACGTCCATGTGATCTCTTCCTGGCTGCCGAGCGCAAGACCCCGCACCTGCGGGTTCGTGTCGGTCAGTTGTTTCCACGTCGTGCGCGAACCGACGCTGTCGAGCGACGTCGTCGTGAACAGCGTAGCAGGCGTGGTGCCGTCGGCGTATGAGATCAGGATCAGGCCGCTGTCCTCGTCGCGGCTCACGGAGACCGACGCCGCCTCACGCGTCACCTGGCGGATTTCGTTCTGCGACACCTCGAGCGCAAAAAGCTGCGTCGTCGCCTTCAGGCCCGTGTTGAAGTAGATCGTTCTGCTGTCTGGCGACCAGAATCCGGTGCTCACATCGCCGTCAAACCCGCCATCCAGTTTACGAAATGGCTTGTCCCGATCAGCGACGGCCCGCAGGTACACGCGGCCGTTGGTCATGGTGTAGCGCGATGTATCGTCGGGGGCGCTGTAGGCGAGCCAGCGGTTATCGGGTGAAAACGTCGGACCAGACTCACCGACCTCGACGTTGTTGGTCAGGCGTTCGATCTGGCTGCTTGCGACGTCCAGCAGATACAGGTCGCTGTACATGTTCTCGGCCGTGATGTTGCGCTCGTACCGCTTGGCGGACCCTCCGCGAAATGCCACCCACTTCCCGTCGTCGCTGGTCGTAACGTTTGACACGGAGTACGCGCCTTCCGGCGACAGCCGCCTGGTGGTCACCGAGGACAATTCCAGCGTCCACAGCCCCATCAGCGGAGTCTCGGCGTTCCGGATGTTCACCGTAAAGCGCGCGTCGCGCCGGGCTTTTTCGTCCGCATCCACGCGATCGGGAGTCGTGAAATACACACGATCGCCTGCCTCCGTGATCGTCCAGGCATCGATACCCGACGGCTGCTTCGTGAGTGCTTCGGCAGAGGGGCGGCCCTCGGCTGTCCGGTCCACGCTGATGCGAAACAGCTGCCGTTCCTGTGCCCGCCCGGCACTGAAATAGACCCATCGGCCATCCCGGCTCACGACAAAATCCGAGACCCCCTCGCGGGCGTCGGTCACCCGCTGCGCCTCTCCACCATCAGGCCGCATCCGATACAACTGCGTCTGGGTGGCGGCGGTGGCCGGCGCCTCGCGATTCGACAGGAAATAAAACGCTCGCCCATCTCGCGCCCACGCAGGCGCTGTCTCGTTCTTCTCGGTGGTGAACGTCATCTGCGTGGTGGATGTCACGCCCTCGGTCGTCGAGACCAGAAACAGATCCGTCTGCCGCCGCGCCTCTTTCCAGTCCGGAAACGAGACGGTGTACAGTATCCACTTCCCGTCAGGACTCGGCGTGGGAGCCCCCTGCTGGTTCATCAACTGCATGTCGAGGAAGGTCATCGGGCGCGGTGTGGCCTGACCCTGGGCCCACGGCGCGGCCACCCACGCGGTCAGCACGAACAGGGCGCAACAGGTGGCAGTGAGGCATCGACGAGATCGTGAGGAAGGGGCCATAGTGGCCACAGTGTAACTCCGCCCTCAGGTCCGCAGCACGACGATCGGATCGACGCGAGAGGCACGGACGGCCGGGATGAGTGCGGCGACAAGGCCTCAAGCGTCTGCAACGTGCGCTCGTCCCGCGCATCGGCTTCATCCGCGTCGTTGGCAATCGCGGTGACCCCGAGCTTGCCGAACTCCGACAGTGCGCCAATCAGGTGGAAGAGCACGCCACTCTCGAGACCCTGGCTGTAATGAAGTCAATGCGTCGGTGACGCTGTCGAGCAGGTGCTCAAGCCCGAGGGAGCGATAGCGGTCCAGCATGGTCACGGCGTCGCCAAGTGCCCCGTCGTCGTCGCATTCAACCGCCAGCTGTCTGAAGCCGGCTGGTGTCGCAGGGCGAGGAATGAGGTCGTAGAGCCGGTTGTCGAGCACCGGAAAACGCGCGTCGGAGCCGTGGGCTCGGGCCAATGATGTAAACCACGGATGGTCCTGCCCCTCGGAACTCAGCACGTTGTGCCGGACGCTAACACTTGTGCCGCCCTTCTCGGCATCTCGCAGCACCGCATCGGCGATCCCGAGCCACCGGCACATGACATTGAAGGTGTGACAGACGGTAAACAATGAGGCCCGCTGGTCGCCGCGGATCGCGTCAACCAGCGTAAAGAGGCGTGCTTCCCACGCCGGGTTTTCGACAATGCCCTGCGAGCCCTCTCGCCCGTCGTTGGCGGCCGGGTCGAGATGGCGTGGGTCATCAGTGCCAACGTAGATCGTATGGTGGCCGCCGGGGGGATCGGGCAGGGCCTGGCCTCGGCGCACGTCGTACGAGGTGACGCGCACGTTGAGTCGAGCGCGAAGCAGGGGCTCGCGAAGGTCGCAGACGGCGTTTTGCAGGCCGTGCACCAGCGCCTCGTGGCCCAGGTTGGGCCATCCGTGGTGCATGTCCAGGAGCACCACATCGATCACACGCGCGTCGGTCGCCGGTACATCGCCGTCCTGTTCGACGCGCGCGAATAGGAAACCGCCGACCTCGGCCTTAAGAAGGCATGCGGTCAGGCAGGCGCTCGAGTCGAGGCGCGCATACTTTCAGTCGAACGGCATAAGGGAGAACTCCGAGAATCCGCCGACAGGCGGCCGACCCCTATACTCGGTAGGCCCGTTCCCCCCCTACAGACTTTTGGCCCCTCCGGGTCGTCAGAATGGGCAAGTGCGGCATGATGACGTCAGATGAAGAACTGGTCGCACGGGCGACCGCCGGAGATCAGGATGCGTTCGCCCAGTTGGTCACGCGCTGGGAACGGCCGATCTATGCGTTGGCCTACCGCACCCTCCGGCGGGAAGAAGAAGCGCGAGATGTGGTGCAGGACGCGTTTCTGCGGGCCTATCGCGGGCTGAAGGGGTTCAAGGGCGAGGCCAAGTTCTCGTCGTGGCTGTATCGAATTACCCTCAACCTCTGCCGCGATTGGATGCGCAAGGAACGGCGGGCGCCGGTCACCCAGGTTCCGGAGGCTACCGACGCGCTGGACCTGGCCGACCAGCAGGCGGCACCGACCGAGTCGGTGGAGGATTTGGTGGCCCGCCGTGAGATGTCGGCGGCGGTGCAACTGGCGATGGCCGACCTGCCAGAAGAGCAGCGCACGGCCATCATGCTGAAGGAGTATCACGGCCTGACGTTTCAGGAGATTGCCGAGATGCTCGATTGTCCCCTGAGCACCGTCAAGACCCGGCTGTATCAGGGATTGTCGGCGCTGCGGCGGCGGCTGGAGCGGCAACAGGCCGAGGCCACCCGGATGCGGCGTGCGACGTGGGAACGAACACTGTTGTGAAGTTGAGGAAGCGATCTATGTGTGATCAGCGTGAACGTGTGTTGGATTACCTCTACGACGAGGCGACCGACGCGAGTCGCCGTGACATGGAACATCATCTGGAGTCGTGCGACGACTGCCGCGACGAGCTGCGCGCATTGCGCGGCGTGAGAACCGACCTGCTCGCCTGGTCGGTGCCACACCCGCCGTCCGTGTGGACACCGTTTGCTCCGGCTCCGGTGGTGCCGTGGTTCCGTCAGGTACCGGCGTGGGCCATGGCGGCCGCAGCGAGTGTGATGTTTGTGATGGGCGCCGGCGGCGGGTTTGCGGCGTACGCGTTGGGTGCGCGCGGTGCGCTTCAGGCGTCGGGTGGGACGCCTCCAGCAGTGGTGGCCCAGGCGCCCGGGCTCGATGCCGAGGCCGTCGGCGCGTTGGTGCGGCGCGAACTGACCAGTGCTCAGGTGAACTCTGAAAAACCGGTGGCAGTTGTGCCCGTCTCGGTGTCGGGGTATCGCCTGGACGCGGCTGCTGAGCGGCGGTTGCTGGCGCGTGCGAACGAGCTGGTGGGCATGAGCGAGGAACGGCAGGTGAGTTGGGTGAGGAACTTCCTTGAAGCGTTGGCCCGGGACGCCGAACGGCAACGTCGATCCGACGGCCAGACGCTGACCGCGCTGAAGGCCCAGGTCGACCAGTTGCAGGCCGTCTTGAGCCAACTGGTGCAACAGCAGATGAAGGTGCAGTGATGAATCGAGTGCATGTCGTCGTGATCGCGGTGGTGCTGGCCTCTGGCCAGGTGGCGGCGGGGCAGGTGCGGCCGACGCCCAATGTGTCGCCCGAAGTGCAGTTGCAGCAGCGCCGGTTTCAGTTTCAGTTGATGGAAGGTGTGCTGGAGAACGCCGTGCGCCAAGGCGCCCAGGAAGTGGCGCAGGAAGTGTCCACGCGTGCACAGGGCGTGATGCCCATCGGCATGCTCTTTTTTGGCAGGGGAAAAGCGCGCGGATTCCCCCTCGAGCAGTATGGCGTCGTCTTCGACGTGGAGATTCCAGAGATTCGCGAGACCGCCGTGTTGCTCAACCAGTTTCCCCGGCCGACGCTACCGCCCCAGGCTGGGAATCAGCCGGTGCGGAGTACTGGACCCGGTACGACTCGTGCCACGGGTGTGGTGGCTGATGACCCGATGACGCGTTCGTCGGTCACGGTTGATCCATTCCTGGCTGACCCGAACCAGTTCTATCGCGACGTCATCAAGGCCAAGTTGATTGACGCCATGCTGGACTATTCGAAGTCATTGGAAATTCCCGAGAACGAGTCACTGTCGGTGGTGGCACGTGGCGAGGAGGATCCGATTCCGACCAGTCTGTACGACGACTCGCGGGCGCTGATCCTGAAGATCAAAGGGTCAGACCTGGCGCTGTTCTACAGCGGAAAAATCACGCGCGAAGAGGCCCGGAAGCGGGTCGTTGCAACGCAATTCTGATCTACAATCGCCGAGCGATGTCCCGCCGATTGTTGCTCGTGCGTGCGGCCTTCTGTGTAGCGCTGGCCGCTGCATCCAGCTGCAGCGAAGTGGATCTGAAGACGGCCGTCCAGATCGCCGACGTCTCGTCCGGCTACTACGACGCCGGCATCACTCCTGAGGGGACCAACAAACTCGTTCCCAGTCTGATCTTCACGGTCCGTAACGGCGCCGATGCGCCGCTGTCCTCGATCGACATGGTGGTGCTGTTCTGGCAGACGGGCAAAGACGCCGAAATGGATGAGCTCGTCGTCAAGGTCATTGGCGGCGATGGGCTGGCGCCAGGCGCCAGTTCCGAACCCGTGGTGCTGCGCGCCAGCGTCGGCTACACCACGGCCGGCGCCCGCGCCGAACTGTTTGGTCACCGTGAGTTTCTCGACATCACGGCGAAACTCTTCGTGAAGCGGGGCGGCCGCATTCTGCCGGCCGGCGAATACAAGATCGATCGGAAGCTCCTGTTGAGCGCGCCCACAAAGTGACGCCGCCAACCGAGGCCGGTCCAACACACGCCTCTCCGTCGCTCGAACGTCGCCTCGGGCCACTCGACGCGGCGGCCATCATCCTGTCGAACGTCATCGGCGGCGGCATCTTCTACGTGCCGGTCATCGTCGCGGCGCTTGTGCCCGTCGCCGCCGGCATGCTCGGTGTGTGGGTGCTCGGCGGGGTCCTCGCATTTGCCGGCGCCATGGCCTACGCCGAACTGGCGGCGCTCCGCCCCAGATCAGGTGGTGAATATGTCTACCTTCGCGAGGCGTTCGGGCCCCTCGCCGCGTTTCTCACCGGGTGGACGTCGTTTGTGGCCGGGTTCTCTGGTGCCATCGCTGCCTCCGCATTGTTTCTCGCCGATGCCGTCGGGCGGTTCGTGCCCGCAGCGGCCGATCGCACGCCGATTCTCCAGCTCCCCCTGCCGTTCGTGCCACTGGTGGTCACGCGTCAAACGTTGGTCGCACTCGCCGCCATCGCGCTTTTGTCATTCATCCACATGCGCGGCCTCGGGCCCGGCCGGCTTGTGCACAATTTCCTCGCAGGCCTCAAGGTCTCGGGCATCCTCATCTTTCTGGCCCTGGGTTTCGCCCTGGGCTCGGGCTCGTGGGGCCACGTGACCTCCAGCTCCAGCCACGCCGTGGCGGCACCGGCGACGGGCTGGCTCCTCGCGCTCATTCCTGTGATGTTCAGCTACTCGGGGTGGAATGCCGCGGCGTACGTCGCTGAAGAAATTCGTGACCCCGGACGGAACGTGCCGATTGCTCTCGGGCTCGGCACCGCGGCCGTGGTCGCGATCTACGTGGCGCTCAACGTGCTCTATCTCTATGCCATGCCGCTGGCAGACCTCGCGGTCGTGGCCGACGGCCGGCTCACGGATACGGTCGCCGAACGACTCTTTGGCTTCGTCGCCGGCAACATCATTGCCATCTTCACCATCGTGAGTGTGGCGGCGGGCATCAGCGCGATGGTGCTGGCCGGTCCGCGTGTGTACTTCGCGATGGCGCGTGACGGCGCCTTCCTGCCCTCGGTCGCCCACGTCCACCCGCGCTACCGCACACCGGCGCGCGCCATCTGGGCCCAGGCCGCGTGGAGCGCTGTGCTCGTGCTCTCATCGACCCTGTCGGGACTGGTGAACTACACGGGCTTCGCCGTCGTGCTGTTCTCGGGCATCGCCGTCGCGTCGCTGTTTGTGCTGCGCATGCGCGAGCCCGATGCCGATCGTCCGTTCCGGGCCTGGGGGTATCCCTTCGCGCCTGGACTGTTTGTCGCCGCCTCAGCGGCCATGGTCCTGCATCGCCTCTGGACCGAACCGAGCGAAACGCTCTACGGTCTCATCATCATCGGCGCCGGAGTTCCGCTATATCTCGCTTTTGCGCGTAAGGTGAACCGGTAACGCGAGCGCTGAAAGCGTCGCGAGCGCCAGCGTGCCGTCCGTGGCGGCGAAGAGCAAGTACGACGACGGTCCGTCGCCGGTCGCGTAGTAGCCGACAAAGACCGCCGCGCCCGCCGTCTTGAGCAGCACGCCAAAAATCCATAGATACGCGCGGTGGCGAGCCGCGTCGCGCATCGGCTGCAAATAGCCGAGGCCCACGCACACAAGAAATAGACCCGTGAGTGTGACGAAGTGTCGCGGTTCAGGAACCACCACGCCGAAGAGAGACGCGAAGCGGTCGGTCGCCGCGAGGAGCGCCAGTCCGATCGCAAGATCGTAGACCAGCGAAACACCCGCGACGACCGACAGCGCGCGTCCGGCGTGCACTCCTACTTCACGGCCTTCTTCAACGACCCTCGCACCGTGGTGGTCTTGCCCTCGACGATAGAGAGCACCGGCACAAACGTCTCGTACCCGTCCGCCTTGATTTCCACCAGAGGCGTCCCGAGCGTCACCCTCAGGTGCCCGCCCAGTCCATCAAAATCGTCCACCACGCCGACGAGTGTGCCGTCCACGTAGACACTGGCGTGTGCCGGAGACACTCGCAGCCGGACCGAGCCCGTCGGCTCCGACGAGGACTCGTCGGAGCGACCGCCACCGCCACTTCCGACCGCATACGAATCACACGGCCAGTAGCCGGCGCCGTAGCAGTATGGGTCGTAGGGGCTATACCAGGAGCCGTATCGCCACAGCGAATAACGGGAACTCCCGTAGCGCCACGGGTCATACGAAACGTACCCGAAGCCGCCGCTATACCACGGGTACCATCGGCCCCACGGGCTGAATGGGTTGTAGCCGGAATAGTAGTTGTAATCGACGCCGCCGCTCCCGTATTGGCGTGCCGGCCGGTCTACGGCGGTGCCAAACACTCGTTGCGATCCGCGCGATCGGGGACCTGACGTCCGACTGGATGCCGATCCCGTGGCTCCGCCGCCACTCACCGACGAACTTGTCGATCCCGATGATCCCGACGGCACGCGAGAAGACGCCGAACCCGAGCTACCGCCTGACGACGAACTGCCCGATCCGCCGCCGCTCCGCGACGACGCCGACCCGGTCGAGGTCCCCGACGAAGTGGGCGTGCGCGACCCGGTCTGAGTCTGCGCCCGCGGTGGCTCCACGTCCCGAGCGGGCTCGCGCGAGACCTCACGTGCGGGTAACGGCGGGGGAGTCTCGGGTCCTGACGAACTTGAAGATCCCGACCCAGGAGCCGGACGGGGGATGGCCTGAGCCACGGCCACGGCCGGCGCGCCCAGTGCTAGGGCCAGGGCGGCGACCACCAACACGCGAGAATTTCTGTCCATGTCCATGCACTCCTTCAACCGAGATGACCCGACAGCGCGCCTCCAGCCCCTGACTTTGCAACAATACTGCCATCAATCCCCGCCCACATACTGTGACAAAGTGGGTGGTGGAGAGGGCTAGTGTCCTCATCACTGGCCGGCCTTGCCCTCTACGGCGGACGGCCTTACGATCCCAGTCCCCGCCTGTTTTTATGCCTGAAACACACGCCACCACCGTCCTCGCCGTTCGCCATCATGGAAAAGTCGTGATGGCTTCCGACGGCCAGGTCACGCTCGGCCAGACCGTGGTCAAACACCGCGCCCGGAAGGTCCGCCGGCTGTACGAAAACCGGGTCCTGGCCGGGTTCGCCGGCACGGCGTCCGATGGCTTCGCGTTATTCTCGCGTTTTGAGAGCAAGCTCGAAGCCCACCGGGGCAACCTCGAGCGCGCGTCGGTTGAGCTGGCCCGCGAATGGCGCACCGATCGCGCCATGCGGCGCCTCGAGGCGATGCTGCTCGTGGCCGATCCCGGCGCAATGTACCTGTTGTCCGGCACCGGTGATCTCATCGAGCCCGACGACGGCATCATGGGCATCGGGTCGGGCGGCGCGTTTGCCATGGCCGCGGCGCGGGCGCTGGTGGCCCATACGCCGCTTCCACCGCGTGCCATTGTTGAACACGCCATGGCGATTGCGGCTGACCTCTGTATTTATACGAATACGTCGTTGACGCTGGAAGAACTTTGAATGGCCACTGTCGCCTTACCTGAACCCGTGCTGGCCGGCGGTGCGATGACGC